>NZ_JRFE01000015.1 GCF_000756305.1 Myxosarcina sp. GI1 | reverse complement strand
AATGTCCATCTCCCAGAAAGTTTGGCGCGGGCTGGAGTCCGCCGAATCGCGAAGCGCGATTGTCTGATGGAGTATTACGATACAAAATCTCTGATAGTTCTTGAACGCACTCTTGAACACGAGCTTTTTCTGATGGAGTCATTAATCTTTTTATCTACTCAAGTCTTCTTATAGTTTGACCGCCATTGCTTCTATTTCTCTACTTCTTCTGTTTTTCTTCCAAAATGGGATGCTCCCGTTACTCAAACACAATATAACAGTGATAATTCTATTTTAGATATTAGAAAATGCTGATTATTTGTTAATGTATTAAACTGTAAAAATTAGCTATTTCAAAGCATGAGTTTGATATCGCTCAAATAGCATTTTACCGCGATCGCCCATCTTTTCTAATTCTGAAAAAATTAGCCTTTGTGCCATTGGGGAGGGACGTACTTGTTTTCTTTCCCAACGATTTATAGTAGGTATAATTACGTGAAAATAAGAAGCAAATTCTTCTTCGCTCAATCCACTTTCTTTGTGTAATTCACAAATAAGACGACCGATATAGGGTTGAGGTAATCTTTGAAATTTTGTTGCAGTCATAAGATTGATTCTTTAACTCTGCATCTATATTTACAGTGTTGGCAAAAATAAATCTTATGCACTCTTTCTTAGGATATAAACAAAGATTATGTTTGTCGCGATCGCCATATTTTATTAATGAGCAAAGCTCGTTTAACATTAAACTTTTCAATGAGCAATTAGCAATAAATTTTGATGAGCGACTTTAAGGTTAGTCAATGAAAATTGTTCACTGTTCATTGTCAATTGTTGAATGTTTGCCATTATTTGCCATTATGGGTTGTTTTTGAGCTTCATTGTGTTTGTGAAGTCCAGTGCGAACAAATCCCAAAAATAGTGGGTGGGGTTCATTAGGACGAGAACGAAATTCGGGATGAAACTGCGTAGCCAGAAAGAAAGGATGATCGCGTAACTCGATAATTTCTACCAAGCGTCCATCGGGAGAAGTACCGCTAATTTCATAGCCAGTTTCTAATAACAGTTGACGATAGGCATTGTTAAATTCATAACGATGGCGATGACGTTCGTATACTACTTCTTGTTTGTATAAAGAAGATGCGAGAGTATCGATTTTTAAACGACAGGGATATATACCCAAACGCATGGTTCCTCCCAAATCTACTACGTCTTGTTGTTCGGGTAGGATATTAATTACTGGATTGGGACTTTCGGGATCGAATTCGGAACTATTAGCATCGTGAAGATTGGCTACATTACGGGCCCATTCTATTGCCGAACACTGCATTCCCAGACAAAGCCCTAAAAAAGGAATTTTATTGAGGCGAGCATATTCTATAGCAGCAACTTTACCATCTACGCCACGAATGCCAAAGCCGCCAGGAACGATAATACCGCTAACATCTTTTAAATATTTCTCCGCGCCGTGAATTTCAAGATCTTCGGCACTGACCCAGCGTAAATGAACGTCACCTTCTACAGCGATCGCTGCGTGTTCCAAAGCTTCTACAACCGATAAGTAAGCATCTCCAAGCTGGATGTACTTACCAACAATCGCAACTTCAATTTGAGTGCGAGGAGAATTCATTTTCTGTACTAAACCGCGCCAGTCTTCTAAATTCGGCTGACGCGCTTCAAGGTGCAACAATTCTAAAACCTGCTGCGCCAAACCTTCCTGTTCTAAAATTAATGGTACTTCGTAAATCGTACTGGCATCTCTGGAAGTTACCACTGATTCTACGGGTACATCGCAAAATTCCGAGATTTTTTCTTTAATCCCCGTTTTTAGAGGGCTTTCGCTGCGACACACTAGAATATCTGGCTGAATGCCAATCGAGCGCAGTTCTTTTACTGAGTGCTGTGTGGGCTTAGTTTTCATTTCCCCTGCGGCTTTTATCCAGGGGATTAGGGTAACGTGCATATAAATGACGTTATTTCTGCCGACATCTTTGCGAAACTGCCTAATTGCTTCCATAAACGGCAAAGATTCGATATCGCCGACAGTACCACCAATTTCGGTAATAACGAGATCTGAACCTGTATTTCTGGCTACTCGATGGATTCTTTCTTTAATTTCATTAGTGATATGAGGAATTACCTGTACCGTTCCTCCCTGATAGTCACCCCTTCTTTCTTTATTGATTACCGCTTGATAAATAGAACCTGTAGTAACGCTATTGAGACGCGACATCGAAGTATCGGTAAAGCGTTCGTAATGTCCCAAATCTAAATCTGTTTCTGCCCCATCATCGGTAACAAATACTTCTCCATGTTGATAGGGACTCATCGTACCAGGATCGACGTTGATATAAGGGTCTAGTTTGAGAATAGACACCGAATAATTTCTCGACTTGAGTAATCTTCCCAAGCTAGCCGCAACAATCCCTTTACCGATACTCGAAACAACTCCTCCAGTAATAAAAACGAACTTAGCCATTAGAATTCCCCATCATTTATTTTAGGCGCGACCCGATCGGCCAAAGTAAAATTTTAGCTGACAAAAGCGATTGTAGGTCAGTTCATTTTTATGTACGAACAAAATAATTAGTTTGATGAAGCAGCCAAACTAAAATCGCGATCGATAATGTGTTCTTTACCAGATGAGTCTACCTCAATTAAAGATAATTCGCATTCAACCGTTCCTTTTAAGTAAGTTTCGCCAGCAACTTCGCCACCAAGATCGATATTACCCATTAGCTTTTGTGTAGTCGGATCGAAGTGAAACTCAAAATAATTTCCCTTAGCCAACCCATCGGTTACGTTGTTGTAAGTCTGAATTAGCTTATTGGCAGGATCGTAAAAATTAACCTTCAAAGATTGTAAATTTTCGGTTTGCCCTGCGCCTTTCTGAGAAATAACTGGCGATCGCCTCTCATATTCAAACACTCCTTTAACCGTATATCCCTTCGCACCCTGCCACTGAAATGTTTGTGTTGCCGCTGTTGCAGATGGGATAAAAATAGAAATAACAATTAGTGCGATCGCAATTACAATCGCTAATTTAAATAAATTTCTCGCTCTAAACATGATTAATAGCAAAAATACTCATGTTAATGGTCATGCTGTTCGGCACTGTCTGTTGGTAAAATGCCTAAAATTTCTTGAGGAATGTCGGCAACCAGTTCTTCAATAAATACGCCAAAAGGCTTGGGTGATTCTTGCAAGCGGTGATGCTTAATTTTTGCTAGTAGTAAAAAGTCAAAAACTTCTTCGATGACGCGATCGGATGCTGTCTCAATTTCACGAATTAATTGTTCTTTGAGGGTCATTTTTTAGGATATTGTCATTTGTCCTATGTATATTCAATTATACTTTTGTTGCTTCTCGCTACAAATTTTTGATGCTATGTTGCAAATTAATCTGGCGAGCAATGAGCTATTCTTGAGACGCTAATTATTTCTAGTTGCTATTTGTTCGCCCTATGAAGATGCGATTGCTCATCTCATAATTAACCGATTTCATATACTAGAAGATAGATATATTTAAGTTTGCAAGAAGGCAATGGGACTACAACAACTAAAAGCAGAAGCCGTTAAGCTTTCTCCAGAAGAGCGTCTCGAACTAATTTCAGCGATCGTCGAATCTTTACAAAATGCCCCTGTTTCTCAGGGCGATCGCTTCACTGCAATTAAACGGATGCGAGGTTTATTAACCACAGATCGCCCCGCACCAACTGATGAAGAAGTAGCTGTCATGCTAGAAGAAAGACGGACAAAGAAGTATAGCAAGTGAAAGTTTTAATCGATACCAATATAGTCTTGGATTTTCTATTGCAAAGAAAACCTTTTCTTCAAGATGCGGAGCTTTTGTTTGAAGTTGTCAGCACTGGACAGATTATTGGTTATGTTACGGCAACAACCCTGACAGATATTTTTTATATTGCTCGCAAACACTCTGGCAGCACAGAAGTTGCTCGACAAGCGATTTCAGAGATATTAACGGTTATGACTATTTGCTCAGTTGATAGAGCAGTTTTAGAGTCCACTTTCAACTCTGGCTTTGATGATTTTGAAGATGCCGTTCAGATCTTCAGTGCAGTTGCTCAAAATTTAGATGCGATTGTAACTCGCGATAATAAAGGGTTTGTGAGTTCTCCTATATCTGTATTATCGATTCAGGAATTACTACAGCAAGTTAAAGCGCAAAATAAAGATTGATTTAATCTGGTGAGCAATGAGCTATTCTTGAACGCTAACTGTTCCTAGTTGTTGTTTGTTTGCCCTACGAAGATGCGATCGCTCTATGGAAAACATACTTACTTTATTTTGACAAACTCTCAGACAGACTTGTGCTTGTTTATTGGTTGGGTTAACGGGCTTCTCTTCAATTGTGACATTTAATTTATTGTGGTTAATTCTTAGAAAAGTTAGCGATCGCCCGTCCAACTTCAAAAAAAATTTGCTCACTTTAGCTTCAAGACTGTCTGAAAACGCTAAGATTACTAAGGAATATTAAGCCACTGTCCTTATGTCCCAGTCGATCGACGATCGCCCCACAAACGGCATTAAACCCGACAATTTCAATAGCAATTTCAATGAAAATACTATTCGTATTCGCGGTGCGAGACAGCATAACCTAAAAAACATCAATCTAGAATTACCGCGTAATAAGTTAATTGTCTTTACTGGCGTGTCGGGATCGGGAAAATCTTCTCTAGCTTTCGATACCATATTTGCCGAGGGACAGAGGCGTTATGTAGAATCTCTAAGTGCTTATGCCCGTCAGTTTTTAGGACAGTTAGATAAACCAGATGTCGATGCGATCGAAGGTTTGAGTCCTGCAATTTCCATCGATCAAAAATCAACTTCTCACAATCCCCGTTCTACTGTCGGTACGGTTACGGAAATTTATGACTATTTGAGATTATTATTTGGTCGGGCGGGAGAACCCCACTGTCCCCAGTGCGATCGCCCGATTTTGCCTCAAACTATCGATGAAATGTGCGATCGCATTATGGAATTGCCCGATCGCACCAAGTTTCTAATTCTCGCGCCAGTAGTAAGGGGCAAGAAAGGGACTCACAAGCAGCTATTATCTAGTCTTGCCGCTCAAGGTTTTGTGAGAGTCCGCGTCAATGGCGAAGTCAAACAGTTGAGTGATGATATCGTTCTCGATAAAAACTACAAGCATAATATTGAAGTTGTTATAGACCGACTAATTAAAAAAGATAGCATTCAAGAGCGGGTAGCCGATTCTTTAGCAACCTGTTTGCGTCTGTCAGAGGGTGTTGCCGTTATCGAGATTTTAAACGATACCGAGCAGTCAGAAGAAATAGTTTTTTCGGAAAACTTTGCCTGTCCCGAACACGGTGCGGTAATTGAAGAGTTATCTCCCCGACTGTTTTCTTTTAATTCTCCCTACGGTGCCTGTTCTCACTGTCACGGTTTGGGCAGTTTACGCACCTTCTCACCAAAACTGGTAGTACCCGATCCGACACAGCCAGTATATAGTGCGATCGCGCCCTGGTCGGATCGAGATAATAGTTACTATCTATCTCTGCTCTACGGAGTAGCGCAAGCTTATGGCTTTGAAATTCAAACTCGTTGGAACGACTTAAGTAAGAAACAGCAACAGGTAATTCTTTACGGTAGCGACGAAGCAATCTACTTTGAGTCCGATACCCGTCGCGGCGATCGCCGAGGCTATCATCGGCATTATTCTGGCGTAATCAAGATGCTAGAACGCAACTATCACGATTCAAATTCTGATAGTATCAAGCAGAAACTAGAACAGTATTTAGTCGATCTTCCCTGTGAAGTCTGTCATGGTCAAAGGCTCAAACCTGCATCTCTATCGGTTAGCTTGGGTCGATACCGCATCAACGATCTAGTCAGCGTACCTATTAGAGAATGTTTGTTTAGAACTAATAATCTTCAGCTTACCAAGCGGCAAGCAACGATCGGCGAACTAGCTTTAAAAGAAATTAGAGCCAGACTGCAATTTTTGCTCGATGTCGGCTTAGATTATCTAACGTTAGACCGCGCTGCTATGACTCTATCGGGAGGAGAAGCGCAGCGTATTCGTTTGGCAACTCAAATTGGTGCGGGGTTAACTGGGGTGCTGTACGTGCTTGACGAACCGAGTATTGGTTTGCACCAGCGAGATAACGATAAATTGCTCGTTACCCTCAAAAAACTCAGAGATTTGGGCAATACCCTAATCGTAGTCGAACACGACGAAGATACAATTCGCAATGCCGATGATATTGTCGATATCGGTCCTTATGCGGGGGTACATGGAGGCGAGGTTGTGGTTCAGGGAAATTTAACGGCTTTATTAACTGCCGAACAATCTCTGACTGGTGCTTATTTAGCTGGGAAAAGAGTTATTGCTACACCTGCCGAACGCAGAACGGGTAAAGCAGTTGGCTTGACCTTGCAAGATTGCCGCCAAAACAACCTCAAACATATCGACGTTAATGTTCCTTTGGGTAAATTTGTTTGTATTACTGGAGTTTCTGGTAGCGGTAAATCTACTCTGGTTAACGAACTGCTGCACCCAGCTTTAAAACATCACTTAACTCGCAAGGTTCCTTTTCCGACTAATTTAGGAGAAGTGACTGGTTTACAGGCGATCGATAAAGTAATTACTATCGATCAGTCTCCTATTGGTAGAACTCCTCGTTCTAACACTGCTACCTATACGGGAGTTTTTGACGCAATTCGGGCTATTTTTGCCGAAACAGTAGAAGCAAAAGCCAGGGGATATAAAGCAGGACGGTTTTCGTTTAACGTTAAAGGCGGTCGCTGCGAAGCCTGTGGTGGACAAGGGGTAAACGTCATTGAAATGAATTTTTTGCCCGATGTTTACGTTCAGTGCGATGTTTGCAAAGGTGCCAGATACAATCGAGAAACTCTACAGGTTAAGTATAAAAATTATTCCATCGCTGATGTATTAAACATGACCGTAGAAGAAGCGGTAGAAACTTTTAAAAATATTCCCCGCGCTGCTAGTCGCCTACAAACTTTAGTCGATGTAGGTTTGGGTTACATCAAACTCGGACAGCCAGCACCGACTCTATCGGGAGGTGAGGCACAAAGAGTCAAACTAGCTTCAGAGTTGTCCCGTCGCGCTACGGGTAAAACTCTCTATCTAATCGACGAACCGACTACTGGGCTATCTTTTTATGACGTGCATCATTTGTTAAACGTCTTGCAGCGTTTGGTTGATAAAGGCAATTCACTTATTGTTATCGAACACAACCTCGATGTCATTCGCTGTGCCGACTGGATTATCGATCTCGGTCCCGAAGGAGGCGATAAAGGCGGTGAAATTATTGCTGAAGGTACGCCAGAAGCAATAGCAGTAAATGAGCGATCCTATACTGGTAAATATCTCCAACAGGTACTAAAAAAATATCCTTTAGCAGAAGTTATTAGCTCTTAATCGATCGCTCCTTGCAAAGTATGGCAGTTTATATTTTATAGCAGTACAAGAGAGTATTAAGACATTGAGCTAAATACAGTTGCCTTTTGCCTTTTGCCTAACAAAACCGATTAATGTCCCAACCTACTAACGTAATGCTATATATGGCACTAGAACCCTGTAACATTTGCGGCAGTCTTAATAGTTCTGAAGCAGAAATCTGCCTTAGTTGTGGTAATCCTCCCAACGGTAGTAAACGCCCTGTAATTTTTCGCGTAGCGGCGATCGCGCTAGTAATAGTTTTTGCTTTGCCGATACTAGTTAGTAGCTTTGGCTGGTTAAGAATAAAGCTCAAACCCCAAAGGCGATCTTTACCACAACCTGAAGTTGCTTTGCGCGATAAGTCTAAAGGTGAAGGCGCGATCGCAGTATTTAAAAACTAAGGGTAGTGCGAACGGTGCCAATAACTAAATCGTCATTATCATTATCATTATCAGGTGCAGTAATCCAAACTACCCCTGGAGTAACAGCAATATTGTCATTTATTCGGTATTGATAAAAAGCTTCTAAATGCCAAGAATCATCTACTCCTGCTAAAAAACTAGGACTATCTACGGAAGGCTCCATACCGATAATTAAACCACCGATACTACCTTGTTTGCCTAAATCTGTTATTGCCAAAGTTGCTGCCCAGTTCCAAATATCTTGCCTATCTACAAAAAACTGTTCGTCTAAAAATGCAACTCTACTATATCCACCCCAACCGCCAACAATAATGCGATCGCTCAGTGACCAGGATAACTCCACCCCATAGCTATCGCTGGCGGTAGGTATTGGTTCGCCAAATATGGCTTCAGTTAAAAATTGCAGGTTAGATAAAAGACTGCCAGTTCCCGTGTCGCTCTGGTTGTAACCGTGAATGTAAGTAGCTGCAAAGCTCAAGCTATCTGTAGGCGTAAATAAAACTTGTCCGATCGCGCTAAAGGCTCCGTTAAATAAACCGCTACCCGAACTAGGATCGTTAGCTTCTGATGCCAGATAACCCGCCGAAATTTCAATTGCCTCGATAGGACGATGAATGATGCCCAAACCAGCATCGCCAGCAGCTAAATAAATTGGGTTGCGAGTGCCAAAAGCCGAAATCGCACCCGAACCGCCATCACCGTCTAAAAAGTTAACCGTACCTGCTATGTCATCGGCTCCTATGCCAGAAGTACCCAAAATTATATTGGTGTTGTCGCCAATACCAATATTATAAAAAAGCACTTCTAAATTTAGATTGTTGTTTTCAGGCTCGGCAAAAGCTAAATTACCTGCAAAAGTTGATGTTTGTTCGGTAAAAGCAGGAAAATTACCCGTTGAAAGGCGAGTAAACAGCAAATCTCGACCATTAAAGCTAGTGGTTAATTCTAAACGCAGGCGATCGCCAAAGACAACGCTGTTATCTTCGCCACCAGCTAAAATACCACCGAGACTAAAAATTGCTTCCCCTAACAATTTAGTCGTGGTAGAAAATTGAGTAATCTCTAATTCTTTAGTGCGAGCCTGTAAGCCATCGGTTCTGCCCTTTAATACGGCTAAATCTGTTTGAAAATCTTGCATCAAACGCATTAAAAGCTCGATATCTTCCTGGACAACGTTTTCCGAGTTAGCGATCGCCCTTTCAAGGCGATTGAGACAGGTATTTAAGCTAGCAGCAAATTCGTAACGAGACAGCGTGAGATCGCCACGATAGGTAAAATCTTCATAACCTGCCAGACAGTTATAGCGTTCTACCAAACCTCTTAGTGCTTCATACGCCCAGTCGTCAGGGGATACATCCTGTAGGCGATCGACACTATTCATCTGAAACATCGATTTATCGTTATTGTATCGATCTACTGTATCGAGTAGCTGACGATTGGCTCTATCTTCGCGATCGGCTTGCGGGGKGTTTTGCGCTACAGCCTCTGAATTTAACAAAAATGCCCAATTTAAATCGCGCTCTTGGTTTGATGAAACATCATCGGGTTTAGTACGTTTCACATTAGTGGGTGCAGCTTCAATTCGCTCGACTTCAACTGCTTCTGTTTTGAGTTCCCACGATAATACAACAGCAAAAATAAGGGCGATCTTAGCGATTCCACCCAATAATTGTGGCATTTTTCCCCATCCTCACACCTAAATGTTAATTGTTGCTCTCAGCCGAGTTATAGAGAGTATCACAAATTAAACTTTTCCCATTTTGGCATTACTTGCAATCAATCGACTATTAATATTTTTATTCAGGTGTGAACAGAGCCATCGGGGAGAATTGTACCTGTCAACTTTACTCCCGTTAATTTGACCAGTATTTTGTTACTAGTTCCGACTTTGGCACCTGTTAGATCGGCACCACTGAGATCGGCACCGCTGAGATCGGCACCAATTAAGTTGGTATCTCGAAGATTAGCTTTTCTAAGATTTGCCGCCAGTAAATTAGCCCGAAATAAATTGGCTCCCATTAAATTAGCTTCTTCTAAAATAATGTTGTGCAAAAAACTATCGCTTAAATCTGCATAGCTGAGATTTGCCTGTTGTAAGTTCTTACCAGAAAAATCTTTCTCTTTTAAATTTGCTCTACTTAAATCGATTCCTTTCATGTCTCGATCGCAAGGACGTTGGTAAGAGTTACCGTAAGAACTGCGATAATGATTTTTGTTATTGTAATCGGGACAGTCGTGTGCTCGATATGAATTTCCATTGCTTTGATATGCGCGATCGCTCGGACGAGAGTATTTTTTAGGATCGTAATAACCGCGATCGCTATAGCTTTGAGAATTGCTACTGCTTTGACTGCTGCGATCGCGCTTCGCGTGCTGGCTTTGCTTATCGCTCTGACGAGAATATCGCTTGGGATCGTAGTAACCGCGATCTCTATAACCGTAAGCATCTCCGCTACTGTAGCTGGCGCGATCTCCAGAACGAGAATAATTCTGAGAATTGTAATTACGATTATAGCTATAAGAATTGCCGCTACTATAGCTAGTGCGCTCTCCAGTGCGATAGGAATAAGGATTGTAGTGAGAGCGATTTTGTTTTGGCTGGGCTGCCTGTTGGTCAGACGCTGGCGGTTTAGATTGAGATGAAGTGTTTCCCTGGCGGCGATGGGCAGAACGCAATGAATCTCGTGCGTGATTGATTTCTTTGATTTTTTCTAAGGATTTTTGGATCAATCTTTGATTTTCTTTAGGCAGGCGATCGGGATGCCAGATAAAGGCTAAATCTTTATATGCTTGATTGACTTCTTCTAAAGAAGCACCTGTTTCTAATCCTAAAACCTTATAGTATTGCTCTAGATTCTCGACCGCCATTGCAATCTTTCCTTAAATACTACTGCTTATTTAGTTTAGATCGTCTATAAAAATTATTTATAACTTTGATAGATAATCTTAAACCTACATTCAAAGATAACAATCATGAAAGCAATTTTTGTCAAAACATAAGAAAAATTACTAATTCTCATTTTTACGAGAGTTAGGTCCTGGCTCCTTTAAGCTTCCATCTGAAAAATTAAAAAAGTTCCGCGCTAACGGAACTTTGAAGCTAGGAAACCAAAACTAGACTCACTCGCTTTAACGAACGGTTCCTGCTAAATTCTCTACAGAAATTGGTTTAATTAGGTATAGTTTCAAAAACTGCCAACCATTAGAAACATAGCCAGGAAGCTTACGCAGCAACTTAATTGGTTTGGGCGAACTGGAATTGTCGATCGCTCTAAGTTTGTCGTTATTTTCAATACAGGTTTCTAATCTTGAATAAAATTCTGGATGTTGGACATCGAGAATTATCGGAAAAACTCGACCGGCAGTGTCGTTAGTTTTCTCGATTACTTCTTTATCGTATTCTCTAGCATCTAAACCTATAGAAGCATAAAATCCAGAACGCTGAATGTCATTAAGATACATCGTGGCAAATACCGACAGCAAAAAGAAACGACACCACAATCTAGCTTTCCAATCGTTTAAAAACTGCGGTTGCGCTCTCATAATGGCATCAAAGAAGTCTCCGTGACGGTTTTCATCTTGACACCAGTTTTCAAAGAAACGAAAGATGGGATAAATTCTGTCTTCGGGATGCTGTTCTAAATGCCGATAGATGGTGATATAACGCCAGTAGCCGATTTTTTCTGAAAGATAGGTGGCGTAAAAAATAAACTTGGGTTTAAAGAAAGTATACTTGCGGCTTTTAGTGAGAAAGCTCAAATCGAGAGTCAGATTGAAGTCAGATAGAGCTTTATTGAGAAAACCTGCATGACGAGCTTCATCACGCGACATCAAATTAAAAATTTCTGCAAGAAGGGGGTTTTTGCCTTTTAATCTTCTACCCAATTCTTTGTAAAGTAAAAAGCCAGAAAATTCAGCCGTACAGGAACGTTCGAGAAATTCTACAAACAGTTTGCGAGTTTCACCGTCGATGTTATCCCAAGAGCGATTAAATTCTTCATCGCGTACAAAGTGGTGGCGATTGTAATCGACGCGGAATTCTTCGAGAATAGCTCTTAATTCTTCTTCGTTGACAGAAATATCCATTTCTGCCATTTCCTCGAAATCTGTAGTATAAAAACGAGGTGTGAGAATCGTTTCGGCGGCTGGAGACTTGACTCCAGGGCGCATTTCCTCAGACTTAGGTTTTTTTAAGCTATCTACCATTAGATTTTTTATATATAACTTTGACTTGATTAACTTGTTTTTATGCCACGAAAGCGATTATTTGGGCTACTAAGGGTATATTTTGCAACATATTGCCGAGTTTATCGCAGATAGTTAACGAATGTTAATCACCTAACGAAGGCAGAGGTCAGAAGGCTACTTGCTACTCGCTACTCATATTTTCCTACTGCTAATACGGCATTTTGTCCGCCAAAGCCAAAGCTAAAACAAAGAGCGCTATTTATTTGCTTTTGGCGTGGTTTGGTTACAAAATTTAGCTCGCACTCTGGCTGTTGTAAACCGATACAGGCGGGTTGAATACTTTGAGAAATCGCCATTAGAGTAAGAGCAGTAGATATGGCACTAGATGCCCCTAAAGTATGTCCCGTCGCTCCTTTGGTGGCGGTTACGGCTACTTCTGGTGCAAATAGATGCTCGATTATTTTGGCTTCGCGGCGATCGTTTAGCTCAGTTCCCGTACCATGAGCGTGAATTAAATCGACTGTTTTTGCTTCTATCTGACTGCGAGACAGACACTGTTTGACAGCTTGGTAAGCTGCTCGATTACTAATATCCAGGGAACTAATATGATGTGCGTCGCAAGATAAACCAAAGCCCAGTATTTCGCCGTAAACTCTCGCTCTACGACTGCGAGCTAAAGCTGCTGTTTCCATAACTAACACTGCACCACCTTCTCCCAAAACCAATCCTTCTCTTTGCCGATCGAAAGGAAAACAGCCTGTAGCAGCTAACGCCCCCATGCGCTCGAAAGCTGCGAGGGTTAGTCTGGTGATGGGAGCTTCTACTGCACCGACAACCGCTCTCTGACAGCGATTAGTAGCTACTAATTCGTAGCCTCTGGCGATCGCCCAAATTCCCGTGGCGCAAGCTGCCATCGGTGCCAAAACTGGTGCAGTAGTTTGGAGATATCTGGCTGTAGCGATCGCTGGCTGATGGGGTAAAGTTTCTAACCAGTTAGCAGCATTATATCGCTCCCAATTTGCCTGACACCCACGACTCGAACCGATGACTACGGCGCAGTCTGGCAAGGGAAGTTTGAGGTTAGCATCGGCAAGTGCTGCGGCTACAATTGGTTCGGTAATAGTAGAGATCTCAATCGGTTTGGGAGCGATCGCTCCTAGAGGATAGAATGGCAGTCCGGCAAAAGGCTGAATGAATTTTATTCCCGATTTACCCGCCAATAAACTCTGCCAACTCTGCTGTAGCGAACCGAGACAGGTCAATAAACCCATCCCCGTTACTACTACCGCTTGAGAATCGCTGGTTTTAGCGTTTGAGATTGTCTGCACCTTCAACAACTTTGGCTGTTTCGATGCGATCGCCTTGGCTAATGCTATCTACTACGTCCATACCCGAAGTTACTTTGCCAAATACGGCATAGTCGCCATCTAAAGATTCTAGGTCTTCCAGGGCAATGTAAAACTGCGAAGAAGCTGAATCTGGCATTGCCGACCGCGCCATTGCGATTACGCCGCGATCGTGATTGAGAGTCACCGATTGAGAAGGCAAACCTGCTTTGCTGTAGGTAGGTTCGCCTTCACCATCTAGTTTGATTTCTAAAGGTATTCTACGCTCTTTACCCGTTTCGGGATCGACAAAGCCGCCAGTTCCCAAAGTTCCTTTAAAATTGGGATCTTTACCCTGGGGATCGCCTCCTTGCGCTACAAAACCAGGGATAACGCGATGAAATACCAGTCCATCATACACGCCCCTTTCTACTAAATCGACAAAATTACCAGCAGTTACGGGAGCTTCGTTACCATTAACTTCTATAAGTATGGGCGAACCATTAACGGTAAGCTCTACTGTTGCCATTCCTTCTAGTTGAGGTAGATTAGTCATATTTTGCTGTGGCGCGATTGCCTGTTGAGATTGCTTTGTTGTCAGATTATCAGATGATGAGGTTTCGGAGACATCCGTTGCTGATGTAGTACAGCCACCGAGCGTAAAAGCACCAATCGAAATTAGTAAAATTAGAGCAATTGCCCAAACTTTGGTTTTGTCGGTCATTTTTTGTAATTTTTGTTACTTACAACACTAAATTTTAAGTCATAATCTAAATTAACTGTTTTAACTTAACTACTTTCACTTTAGTAAGATGGTCAATCTAAAAAATCTTTGATGTTACAACCCCTCTAAGGGAACTTCCAAAAATTTAGCTAGCTCTGCACCCTGATTTTCTAACTTTGATAGGGCGATCGGTTCGCCGACACGCGTTAGAGGAATATCTCTTCTTTTTTTGGCTTTTAAATACAGACTTCGCTTGGGATTTAGTCCTTCTCTAATTTCAGCTTTAACTGACTGAACTTCTTCTATCGGTATTTCTATCTCAACTTCTCGATTTTTTCCTGGAAAACCCCGACGAAAAATTTTAATTTTCCCCGTTTTTTTATTAAACTCGTTGTAGCCACTGCCAACATTCCAAACAACCAGAAGCCAAAGATAAATTGCTAGCAGCAAACCCACTACACCGTAAAAGCTCAAAGCGATTCCCTGGGGAATAAACTGCAACCCTGTAGGATCGGAAACAATTAATAAGTTAGTCTTCAGGTAACTAGACAGTCCTGCTAGTAAAAATCCCGTGCCGCCTACAGATACGGCGACTGCCCAAAAAAAGTTACTAAATCGACGAGAACCCAAAATATTCTGACGAAATACGTTGCTGTTGTCTATCATTACCAGTTGCAATAAGAATACGGTCGAGTCTATTGTCTCATTGTGCTCGACTTATTTTACTAATATTAATTATTGGAGGATTATTGGAGGTTAGTAATAGCTCGCGCCACCTATGAGACTGTCTCTTTTTGCGTCAATAATTAAATAATATTAAATTATGAGAAAATTTATGTTAATTTGTTAAATTTTTGCTAATAATTATATAAATGATGATTCATGCTTTCGCGCTATGGATTTTAGGGCTAAAGCTTGAGATTTGCCCTAATGTACGCTAGTTTCGTGCTATTTTAAAAAATGCTGCGTCTGGCAAACAACCAAAGCGCACAAAGTAAATGAATCCAAGCGCAAACTTGCCTAAATATATAAGAATCCTACCCTTAAGAAGGTAGAATTTTATAAAACTTGACAGTTCATTACAATCGTTCGTCGATCGCACTGTCCGAGTCATGACGAGCGCGCACATTAATGAAAAATCTCACAGTTTGTAGATTCAAACAAGAGGATTAAAAAATATGACAATAGCAGTAGGACGCGCCCCAGCGTCGCGAGGATGGTTTGACATCATCGACGACTGGCTCAAGCGCGATCGCTTCGTCTTCGTCGGGTGGTCGGGAATTCTATTATTTCCCTGCGCCTACATGGCATTAGGCGGCTGGCTGACAGGAACCACTTTCGTGACCTCCTGGTACACTCACGGTCTAGCCAGTTCCTACCTCGAAGGCTGTAACTTTTTAACCGTAGCCGTATCCACTCCGGCAGACAGCATGGGACACTCCCTATTATTCTTATGGGGACCTGAAGCCAACTGGAGCTTTGCCCGTTGGTGTCAAGTCGGCGGCTTGTGGACATTTGTGGCACTACATGGAGCCTTCGCACTGATAGGCTTTATGCTGCGTCAGTTTGAAATTTCGCGCTTAGTAGGAATCAGACCCTACAACGCCATCGCCTTTAGCGCCCCAATCGCCGTATTCGTCTCGGTCTTCTTACTCTATCCATTAGGACAATCGAGCTGGTTCTTCGCACCCAGCTTTGGAGTAGCAGGAATCTTCCGCTTTATTCTGTTCGTACAAGGATTCCACAACTTCACCCTCAACCCATTCCACATGATGGGAGTAGCAGGAGTGTTGGGAGGAGCCTTACTCTGTGCGATCCACGGAGCGACAGTGGAAAACACCCTGTTTGAAGATGGAGACGGTTCTAACACCTTTAGAGCCTTCGAGCCGACTCAGTCAGAAGAAACCTACAGTATGGTAACGGCAAACAGATTCTGGTCGCAGATATTTGGCATTGCCTTTTCCAACAAACGCTGGCTACACTTCTTCATGCTGTTCGTACCGGTAACGGGACTATGGATGGCGAGTATCGGCATCATCGGCATCGCCCTCAACCTCAGAGCCTATGACTTTGTCTCTCAAGAGTTGAGAGCGGCAGAAGACCCAGAATTTGAAACTTTCTATACGAAAAACATTCTGCTCAATGAAGGTCTAAGAGCATGGATGGCAAAACAAGACCAACCACATCAAAGATTTGAATTCCCAGAGGAGGTACTACCACGTGGTAACGCTCTCTAATCCCGCTTTTGCAGGCGGTCGCGACCAAGACACTACAGGTTATGCCTGGTGGGCTGGTAACGCACGACTAATTAATCTCTCAGGTAAACTTCTTGGAGCGCATGTCGCTCACGCAGGCTTGATCGTATTTTGGGCTGGTGCGATGACTATTTTTGAAGTCGCCCATTACGTACCAGAAAAACCCATGTACGAGCAAGGAATGATCTTGATTCCTCACCTGGCTACACTAGGTTGGGGAGTAGGTCCTGGTGGAGAAGTTATCGATACCTATCCTTATTTTGTAATTGGTGTCTTACACCTAATTTCTTCAGCCGTTCTTGGTTTGGGCGGTATCTATCATGCCCTTCGCGGTCCAGATACTTTAGAAGAATACTCTAGCTTCTTTAGTCAAGACTGGAAAGACAAAGACCAAATGACTAACATTATTGGCTATCACCTAATTCTGCTAGGCTGTGGTGCTTTACTGTTAGTTTTTAAAGCCATGTTCTTCGGTGGCGTTTATGACACTTGGGCGCCAGGTGGTGGTGATGTTAGAGTGATCTCCAACCCAACTCTCAATCCAGCAACAATCTTTGGTTATTTAACTTCTGCTCCTTTTGGTGGCGAAGGTTGGATTGTTGGTGTCGATAATATGGAAGATATTATTGGCGGTCACATTTGGGTCGGCTTGATCTGTATTTTTGGCGGCATTTTCCACATTCTTACCAAGCCCTTTGGTTGGGCGCGCCGCGCTTTAATTTGGTCTGGTGAGGCATATCTTTCCTACAGCCTCGCTGCTGTATCTTTTATGTCCTTTATTGCTGCTTGTTTTATTTGGTTCAATAACACTGCTTATCCCAGTGAGTTTTATGGACCTACTAACGCCGAAGCATCTCAAGCACAGTCTTTTCTCTTTTTAGCTCGCGACCAAAAAATGGGCGCGAACATTGGTTCTTCTCAAGGTCCCACGGGACTTGGTAAGTACCTAATGCGTTCTCCCACTGGTGAAATTATTCTTGGTGGAGAAACCATGCGCTTTTGGGATTTTCGCGGTCCCTGGTTAGAACCCATGCGCGGTCCTAACGGCATCGACCTCGACAAAGTTAGAAATGATATTCAGCCCTGGCAACTACGTCGTGCTGCTGAATACATGACTCATGCTCCCAACGCTTCGATTAATGCTGTTGGTGGTATTATTACCGAGTCTAACTCCTTTAACTTTGTCAACATCCGTCAATGGTTGGCTGCGTTCCAGTTCGTCATGGCTTTCTTCTTCCTAGTCGGACACTGGTGGCACGCAGGACGCGCTAGAGCGGCTGTAGCAGGTTTTGAAAAAGGTATCAACCGCGAAACCGAACCCGTATTGAGTATGCCCGATTTAGACTGATTGACAATTTAATTTATTTTTGTCGGTTTAATACAGGCTAGACAAATAAATAAGCTCCCGCTGTTTTACGGGAGCTTATTTATTGCAAAAATTCTGGTATTTAGCGATTCAAATCTACATTATTCATCGAGAATCGTCTACTGTTTAAATATGATAAGTCAGTATAGATCGACTATGGAACAACCAGATTTAGATAAAATCGCCAATCAGCTAGAAAGCCCAAACTCTAAAGATCGTTTACTCGCTCTAACCTCTTTAAGACAAGTTGCTCCCGAAGATGCAGTACCGCTGATCAAAAAGGTGCTTGACGACGAAATTTTACCAGTGCGATCGATGGCGGTATTTGCTTTAGGAGTCAAACCAACACCTGAATGCTATCCGATTTTAGTCAATCTGTTAAAAGCCGATGAAGACTATGGAATTCGTGCTGATGCGGCAGGTGCTTTAGGTTATCTAGGAGATATTCGAGCTTTTGAACCTTTAGTTAGAGCTTTTTATGAAGATACTAACTGGTTGGTACGCTTTAGTGCTGCGGTTTCTTTAGGGAATTTAAAAGACATTAGAGCTAAAGAAGTTTTATTGCAGGCTTTAGACAGTGAAGAAATAATTTTGCAACAGGCTGCGATCGCAGCTTTAGGTGAAATTAAAGCCACCGAGTCAGTAGATCGCATTCTTGATTTTGCAGGTTCGGAAGATTGGTTGGTCAGACAGCGACTTGCCGAAGCTTTGGGCAATTTCAATACTGAAAAAAGCATCTCCGCACTCAAATTTTTAGCTAAAGATATTCACCCACAGGTAAGCCAGGCAGCTAGTATTTCGTTGAAAAATTTAGAACAAAATACTTGACTTTATTTTAGGTAAATGAGGCGATCGCTTCTTCGATCTTTTATATCAAGTACGGACAATTGATTATTACTAGCGATCGCTAGTAATATCGGTTAGATTTTTGCATAGACTTGGCTGGCAAATTCCAGTCTTCCAGCAAGGTATAAAGTACGGGAACGACAATTAAACTCAATATAGAAGAAGTTATCAAGCCGCCAATAATCGCTACCGCCATTGGCTGTCTTAATTCCGAACCCGCACCCAAACCAAGGGAAATGGGCAGCATTCCTAAAATTGTGGAGATAGTAGTCATAAAGATCGGTCGCAGGCGCACTACCCCCGTCTCTAAAATGGCTTGAGTGCGCTCCATGCCAGATTTACGCAAGCGATTGATGTAATCTAAAAGTAAAATTGCGTTTTTATCTAACAAGCCAAGTAGAAAGATTAAGCCAATTAAGGAGATCATGCCAAAATCGCTTCGAGTTATTAGTAAAGCCAGCATGGCTCCTACTATCGATAGCGGCAGCGATAGACCGACTACCATTGGCTCTAACCAGCGGCGAAAAGGAAAATAAAGAACTATTAGCATACAAATTAGCGATAAAACCAAAGTGACGGCAAATTCTCCAAGAATTTTACGGGTTCTCGCCGATTCTCCCTCTAAATCGAGGCTGATACCAGAAGGTAAAATCGATTTGGCGATCTTCCTTACTTCTTGTGTAGCATCGCCAATGGCTTTGTTGCTGGCTAGATTGGCATTAAGATAGGTAACTCGTTTGCCGTCTTGATGGACGATTGTAGTCAGTTTGGGGTTTTCATTAGTAACTCGCACGTCGGTAAATCCAGGTAGCCGTACCACCTTTTCTTTTAAAGCGATCGCACTGGTTCTAAGCCGTTCTAAATCTTCCCCTACCAAAGCAATCTTGACCGCACTATCTTCACCCGTCTCTACAAAAGCAATATCTTCAATACTGATAATGACTTTAGGGATTTGCGGTAAAGCGGTACGGAGTGTTTCTTGTACTTGAGAGGTGGTCGAATCGCGATCGCTTTTGAGCTTAATGTAGAGTTTACCTTTATTTGGTTCGCCCCTTACCCCTGCAATGGTATAAACGGACTCGACATTGAGATTATTTAACGCTACCGTTTCTAATTGTTCGCCAACTGCAATTGTCTTACGTAACAAAATTGTTTCGGGAGAACGGGCTATTTTAGTCAACCAGCCAAATTGTGATGGTCTATTATCTGGCTGCGGTTTCGGTTGAGGAGAGGCAATACGGTCCGCTAAATTAGGCAAGGGAGTAGTATAAAAAATATTAAATTCCCCTCGATCTAGCTCTGGTAAAAATCCTTGGGGAATTAAAGGAATTAAAGCAATACCTGCAATTAAAGAAGCGATCGCAATTCCCATTACTTGCTGGCGATGATTTAAAGACCAGCTTAATATATTGCTATAGCCTCTAACTAACCGATTATTTTTACTATTTCTGGCTTGAGGTGAATTAGGTGTAAGCCAGTATATTGCCAAAACAGGAGTTAGGGTTCGGGCAACTAGCAACGAGGTTAATACTGCTGCCGAAATAGTCAAACCAAAAGGTCGAAAAAACTGTCCTAAAGTTCCACCCATCAAGGCAATAGGCAAAAATACCGCCACAATAGTTAAAGTCGAAACCGACACCGTCAAACCAATTTCTTCAGTAGCTAGTAGTGCCGCTTGTTTGATAGTGTTGCCATGTTCTAGATGGCGCATGATATTTTCAACTTCGACGATCGCATCATCAATAATAATGCCAATAATTAACGCTAAAGCTAATAAAGTTAGGGTTTCGAGTTTGAAACCTACCAATGCCATAACGATAAACGTGCCTAATAAAGATATGGGAATGGCAGTCGCTGCGATTAAAGTCGCTCGTAAATTGCGTAAAAAAGGATAAATTACTACTACTGCTAAAACAATGGCTCCTAACAAAGCCTCAATGGTAGCTTTGGTTGCTTGACGAATATAGTCAGCTTGAGTTTCTGCCAGAACTAGCTCGATATCTGCAAATTGAGTTCTAAAGCGATCGACAGCAGTTGCTACTAGTTCGACTATTTCTAAAGTATTGGCATCTGCCTGTTTGACCACCTGAAGCGCGATCGCCTGACGGCGATTGAAATGAATTAGGCTGGCATTATCAATCGAAGTAGTGAGGTTAAAGTTTGCATCACCGAGAATATCTACTCTTTGCACTCCTGGTAAACGATCGAGATCGGGAGCAATTTGGGTTTGGGCAATTTGAGTTAATTCTGTTAAATCGTAGCGATCGCTAACGAGTACGTAACTAACTGCCGTAGATTCATTGAGATTGTAAGGAATTATTTCAATATCTGTGGCAGCAGGAAGCTCTACTGGCGCGATCGCCTGTTCGATGGTTGTATTCGCAGTTTCTAAATCTACTTTGGTGTCGAACAATAAATTAACAACAGTTTGTCCCAAATATGTATAAGAAGTAGACTGTTGTAGCCCTACTACAGTATTTACGGCGGTTTCCAAAGGTACGGTCAATCGAGCTTCGGTGTCTAATACAGTTTCTAAATTAGCTTTAGCGCGAACTATTATTACAGGGAAAGTAACGTTGGGAAATAGGGCATACTCCAGGGAACTAAAAGCAAATATTCCTGCTATCGCTACAGCTAACCAGGCACAAATGGTGAGGCGTGAATGATAAATTGCGAAGCGAGAAAAATTAAAACCTTGGTTAAAAGACATTTATCCAGACGCAGTTTGAGTAGTTAGCTGCTTTTAATTATTACTTTAGCGAGCCTCTCAACTGCAAAAATTTTCTTATGACGATTGCGATATTAGAAAAACTTTATTTATAGCGTTTGATGATGATGATTGGAAAAAGTAAGTTCTTCAGCAGATCTGCCTTGGTACTCTATTTTCAATCCAGGCAAATCGAATTCGGCGATTATTTTTTCAATTGCTGCTGGTTGGGTAACTAATCGAACGTAAATTTTATTCGATTCGATAAAGATCGGATAATGATGATTGCCCAAAACATGACCGAGATGGACTAAATCGACGGCGCGATCGCCTAACGGTTGGGTAAAACTCAGCACCATCAATTTTTGTGGCTGTAAGCGAATTAGAATCAAACTCCCAGATTCGGTTTCAAACACATCTCCCGTTTCTAACAGGCGATCTCGATTTTTAATAATGCCAATAGCCACACCCGAAGTAGATTGAGTAAAGATTCTGCCTTTGGCGCGATCTGCTAGAACGAGATCGATTTCCAAACACTGCTGACTTTGGCAAGCTTTAGTAATCTGCTGTTCTAAACCAGGATCTTCATTGGTATTCCCCAAATATTTACGGACAATCTCGGTCATAATCTCCTGTATTTTGTAGTTAAAGGTCAAACTTCTACTACTAGTGTAAAAAATCAAAATCAAAGATTAGTAAAAGTTTGGTTTAAAAAACTCTATAGTTTATGAATCGAAAAATAAGACCGTTTTTAAAATAAACTCTACAACCTCATCCAAACCCTCTCCCGTTCTACAGTTGGTATAAACTAGTGGTTTGCCCTGTCGGTGTATTGCTGCTTCTTGGCGAATTAAATCTAAGTTAGCACCAACATAGGGAGCGAGATCGATTTTATTGATAACTACTAAATCTGCCTGTACAAAGCCAGGTCCCCGTTTGCGAGGAATATCATCTCCCGCACCTACGTCGATCGCAAAAATATAAGCATCTACTAAATCGTAGCTGAAGGTAGATGCCAAATTATCGCCACCGCTTTCAATAAAAATTAGATCTAGTTGGGGATAGAGTAATTCTAAATCCTGGACTGCCAATAGATTCATGGTCGGATCTTCTCTAATGGCAGTATGGGGACAGCTACCAGTTTCTACTCCTACGATGCGATTGCTGGCGAGAATGCCTTTTTTTTTGAGGCGGTCGGCATCTTCAGTAGTTAACAAGTCATTGGTCACTACCGCAGTTTCGATATTTTTAGCGATTAATTTGGGGATCAATCCTTCTAATAAAGCAGTTTTGCCACTGCCTACAGGACCTCCTATACCCAATCTTGCTGCCGATTTTTTCATATTTAAAAATAAAGTAAGAGATTTAAACCTGGTATTGTGCGTGAGAGCGTCCAAAGTAAGATAACAGTATACAGCCCCCCCAGACACCATTGATACCAGACTAAAATGGCAATCGTACCTGGTAAATGTTCGTCTCGGACGCGGATATCATTGAAGCCGAGTTTAAACACGTTATTCAAACTAAGATTGTAATAATTTAACCAATTCCAGCGTTTGTCCCACAAAATTGGCATGAAGCGATCGCGAAAGAAATAAAATCGAGGCATAACTGGCAGTCGCCCTAACATTAAGCGAAACTGCCGCATTTCGCCATTTTCCACAAAGTAAGTAACGTCAAATAGTTTCTCGGTCTTATTCTGCCAGAAAAAACGAATTGAGAATGCCAGAGGAACTGGTAATAAAACAATAGCCACACAGGCTAAAGTCAACCAGGGTTTATCAGTTGAAATAAATACATTAGCAGTACCAAAAATAGTTAATGCTAGATAACTACTTATCATCCAGAATGTTTCGTACCCTGTAGGAACTATTGGAGGAAAAATTTGAGGACGATAGCGATCGATAAGCCAGAAAAGAACGCTAAAAAAGGCAATGGTTAAAATTCCCACACTAAATATTAAGTTGAAGTTAGTGCCATAGTCGCCTAAAAGTAGGAGCAAACTCAAACCCATCCACTGCAATAAAGTACTTATCCAACTAAGTCTAAATATTTTTTGCCAGGGAGTTTTAATCAGTCCATCGCCCAAAAACTGCAATTTTAATTGTTCTCGCTGGTATTCTATTTGATTGGCATCATTAATTTGTTCTAGATTGCGAAAATTACGAATTAAGTTACGAAAAACAGTTTCATTGCCTTTATAAAGATCGAGAGTAATAACATTGCCAATTGTGCCACTTTCACCGATAATCTTTGCTTCTTCGGCATCAAAAGCCAAACCAGTCATGTTGATTTTGGAAGTAGTAGCAAAAAAAGCATTGCTAAAATCGACTCTATCTAATAGGCTTACATCTTGTAAATTTATATTAGAGCCGACGTATACATCACGAAAAGCAAGATTTCTTTCAAAAGTAGCATCGGTCAAGGTCAAACAATCTAAAAATTTGCCTTTAGAAAACAATACGCGATCGCGCCAAATTGTTTTACTAAAATCAGCAGATTTATAAAAAATACTGCGAGTAAAATTTGCCAGTCCAAAAAAAGCCGCATTGTTAAAATCGATCTCTCCTTCAAAGTAACTATTGCTAAAATTAGTTATTCCTGAAAATAGTATGTTATTAAAGTTAGCTTTATCATAAAAGTGAGTGCGATCGCTTTGTATGACTCCATCAAAAACAGCACCGCCAAAATCTACTTGTTCGGCAAATATACTATTAGTAAAGTTGGCTTGTTGCTGAAAATTGGTTTCTATAGCTTCAAACTTTTGTAAAAATAAGATGTTGGAAAAATCTGCCGTAGCAGTAAACACGGTGCGATCGAGATTGAGAATGTCTCGAAATACGTTAATTGTTGGGTTTAATTCTTGCGACTTATCGATCGATCGATGATAGCTTTTAATTTGTTCGCGCTCTTGAGGAGTAAGCAGCGAAGATAATGCACCTTCTACCATAGGAGTTGCAATTCCCAAGCGATTAAGCTCAAAATTCCCTTGAATTATACTATCGCTAAAATCTAGTTTGATTGAGTTTTTGGTACGATTGATTTTATAGTTTATTTGTTGATAAAAACTATCTATAAATTCGTTATCTTGTTGGGATAGATCGATAATATAGTTGTTTAACTCTATAGTATCTATCCCTTCTTGTCGAACTGTATTATTTAGTTTTTCTTGTAAAATTTCTAGGGTTAAATAATTTTTATCGGTTTGAGTGACCGCCATAGACAAATCGCAAAACAGCAAATTAAAGCTACAAATAATTAATAGTAAAAACAAAATTTGCAGATAAATTCTCAAATTTCCACCCAAACTCCTTCGGGTGGCTTTAAACAAGCTTAACTTTGGTTTCTCAATCATCAGTTAACTTGAGAATGGCTGAAGAATGGTATGATAATAAAAAATTATAAACAGACTGGTAAGGATTCAGATCTAGAGATATTGACAATTGTGACATCCGAGCCTTTTGCCTTTTTATTACTTTCTACTTTTGTTATTAGGAACATCTTTGATTGTACTGCCAATTCCTTGAATAATTCCTTTGCCAATCAAACCAATACCTTTACCAATTACCTGAGTCAAAATAAATATTACGCCGCTACCTGCAAATGACAAAACTGCTCTGAGTCGTGGCGAGATCGCGTCGCGAGTTTCAATGGCAATTGTCGCCATCCAGGGAATGCCTTGAAGCTGCTCTAATTCTTCTCTACGAGGAGCGTAAATAAATAACAGTTTGATGCGATCGTTATTTAAAACAAACAAGCGATGGCGGCTTTCAAATACATTTTTTGGCTCTTCCCAATAGGTTTCTAAACGATAACGCCAGGATAATTCGTTGCGAAAACTGGCAATTTCCCTTGCAGTTCGGCACGTGGGAGTGTAGAGATTGTATTTAAAAATTTCTAGATCGTAAAAGTTGTTTAAAATCACCTGCATTACACAATTTGCTAACTGAATAATCAGATTTTGCAAGAGATTTTCGGCGCGAATTTTGGCTTCGGGAGCGTCAGAACTATAGGATACATTGTCTATAGACAGCTTAGTTTCACCTAACAAATAAGCAAATAATTCTAAGCTAGAGTAAATTTTGTCGAAGGTATTTTTTTTTATTGTTTCAAACTCCTGCAACAAAATTGTAGTCAACTGCTCGCGCTCGATTTCAATAGTTTGTTCGTAGTGCAGGAAAAAAAAATCGCTAGTAGCTTGTTGCCAGATACTGCGTAAATTTAATTCAATGGGAATTAAAGGATTATCTCTAGTTTTTAATTCTTCTAATGTTTCTCCGACGAGATTGAGAATCAGACCGAGTAAAAACTGCTTTTTTTCTCTTTGTAAAATATCTATTTCTAAAGTAACTGGAGTGCGATTAAATAAACCAAATTGAATATCGTTAAAAACTCGTTCAAAAATTTCGGCGGTAACTGAATCTTCAAAAACTGGTGCTATTTCTAAGTTTGTAGGTGGAGACAGCGGTATAATCTCTGGTGTTGAAGATCGCACCAAGGAAGAATCATTACTCTCTGCTGCTGGTAAATCTTCAGCAACTAACTGACGGGATAACCACTGTGCGGCTAACAGTTCTCGTTGACGACCGACTAAAAATACCCGTTCCCAATCAGATAAATTTGGGCTTGCTAACTGCCGTTCGATTTCTGCCAGGCTATCGGCAATTTCTTGTCTTCCCGACCGACTGAGGTTAGATAAAATCTTCTGTAACTGATTGGAACGACTTTGGGTGGGAGTTTGCCAGTAATTTTCACCATAGGCGATCGCTCGCAGGGCATCTTTAACAGTTTCGATACTGGTTCCCTTATTGCAGTAACCTCTCACTCCCCAAGATTTTATTTTATTTGCCTGCTTAAACTTTAGATCGAGGGTGAGTAAAAAAATTGGTAGCTGGGGATATAGCTGGGCAATCCTTTGACAAAACTGGAGGCTAGAAAACTCTAACTCAGGCAAATCTAAACCTATACCCACTACTAAAACATTTAAGATGATTCCTTGAGTGAGTTGGCGAAAAGTATCAATGCTGGTGTCTCCCTGACCGATAATTACTAAGTCGGGATATCGGGCGATCGCAGTACAAAAACCCAGACGAAAGATAGGGTCATTATCAACGATAAAGAGTTTAATCTGGTCTTGGGTCATCGCTCGCTGTCTTCAATAAGTCAGAGATCGAGATAAAAGCAGATTTCGCAGTCATCTCTAACCGTTGGTTAATTATATTGCTGAATGCAGCTGAAAGTATCAAGTCCAGAAAATTAATTTAAGGGTTTGTTTCAGAAAATAACGTTTCTAGCAGCAGCAGACCGTCTATCAGTTGACAACATTGGGTTTGGGACAAAGAACCGAGTTTTTTTTCGATGCGGGATAACATAGCTCGATACACTTGCTGTTGATATTCTCTACCCGCCGAAGTAAGAGACAACAAAATTTTTCTGCGCTCTTGAGGATCGCTGGCGCGATCGACTAAACCTTGCTGTACCAGACGTTCGATCGCCCCAGAGGTTGTAGGACGCGTTACATCTAAATATTCTGCCACCTCAGACAGTGAAGACTGCGGATGGCGCTCTAAAAAACACAAAATTCGCAGTTGAGATAGAGATAATCGAGGCTGTCCGTACTGCCGCACTTCATTGCGGAGAAAGTAAGTTATCTCGGGAATAATTTGTAAAATTTTGCTCGCACATTGCTTGGAAGTAGCTCCTGTAGCTTGAGCCAGCGGTGTCGAGGAAAAATTATTGACTGCCATAACTACCTAACCTAACACATTGTTTTATCAATTTGTTTCTAAATCTTACTATCGGTCGATTTTTACTTCCCATCACTTTTATGACCAACCTACGAACAATTTTGTTGACTATAATGTTTAATTGTATAGTTAGTTAACCAAACAGTTAGTTTACCTAACTAATTGATGTACAGCATATTATAGCGATTATAAATATTAATTAATTTTTAAACTTCTAACTTTTTATTTAATTGAGCTTAGTCTCTTCAGCCATAACCAGATATACGTAATGCAGTCAAACTCCTCCAATCATTCACCAAAATCTCCAGAAATAGATCGCTCCCAGGTCATCGATAAGCAAATAAAACCAGACCATACTGAAACCAATGGTAAATCTCCGAAACCAAAACCCAAACAACCCTGGCAAATTTTGCTGGGATTAATTGTTTTATTGTTGCTGGGATATGGAGGATGGCGATGGTGGCAGACTAGCCAAGCCGACACTTCTCCGCCAGCGGCTCAGTCTCAACCACAAGCTGCTCCTGTAGGCTTAAAAACTCTACAGTCTTCAACAGTGCGAGAAACCTCACAGTTTATTGGCAGTTTGACTTCTCCTCAGTCGGTTAATATTAGCCCAGAAATAGAGGGCAGAGTCAGCCAAATTTATGTAGAAGAAGGTAGCGAAGTCGCAGCAGGACAGCCTTTAGTTCAACTTCGACCAGATCGGCAAACGGCAGAGTTGAGCAGCTTGCAAGCGGCGCTAAATTCCGCTCAGGCGGCAAGAGCCAATGCTCAGGCTCAACTGCAATCCGTACAGTCAGAGCGATCGGCAGCGGCAGCAGAAGTAGAACTGCAAAAAGAACAAACTCGTCGCCGTCAATTTCTGGTCGATGAAGGAGCTTTAGCGCAAGAAGAATTAGATTTAGCCAATCGCGATCGCCTGGCGGCTGTTGCTCAACTCAATTCTCTCGATGACCAGATTCAAGCAGCCCGTGCTAATCTCAGTCAGGCTGAGGCGGCAGTAGAAGAAGCCAGAGCAAATGTAGCTGTTGCCAGAGACGAACTACAATACACAAATATAGTTGCTCCCTTTGCGGGTGAGGTTGGCGATATTATCGTTAAGTTGGGGGCTTATGTCGCTCCTGGTACTACGCTTACCAGCGTGACTAAAAACGATCCTCTAGAATTAGAACTGGCAATTCCCATAGAACGCCGCTCTGACTTGCAAAGGGGTTTACCAGTAGAACTCGAAGATACCCAGGGAAATTCTTTTGGCGAGGGACGCATTACTTTTATTTCACCGCAAGTAAATGCTAATAGCCAAACTATCTTGACTCAGGCTCAGTTTCCCAACCCAGACGGTCAGTTACGCGATAGTCAAGACGTACGCGCTCGTATAGTTTGGGAAGAAAGACAGGGAATTTTGGTGCCGACAACGGCAGTTACTCGCGTAGGGGGACAAGCTTTTGTTTATGTGGCACGGGAACCAGAACCTCAAGCAGATTCGGGAGCCGAAGCATCAGAACAACCCCAACTAGTTGCCCGACAAGTACCCGTAGAATTGGGAGAACTGCAAAACAATAACTATCCAGTTTTAGAAGGTCTGCAATCGGGCGATCGCATCGTCGTCACGGGAATTTTGAATCTTGCCGATGGTGCGCCAATTAAGCAACAAGCTGAAGACCAGCTTCAGATTCAATAATGTCAGTAGGAATGCTTCGCAAAGCATTCCTACGATTAATATCACGCTTCATCCCATAAATTAAATTGCCAACCGCCGTATGTTTTCCTCGTTCTTTATCAAACGACCAGTCTTTACTAGTGTCTGTGCTTTACTAATCCTGTTGCTGGGAGCGGTTAGTATTCCTACTTTGCCGATCGCCCAATATCCCCAAATCGCTCCTCCCCAGGTTTCGGTTACGGCTAACTATATTGGAGCAAGTGCCAACGTAGTAGAAAACACCGTTACCAATATCTTGGAGCGAGAAATTAATGGGGTTGAGGGATCGCAATACATTTCTTCAACCAGCAGTAGCGGTAGTAGTTCGATTGAGATTACCTTTGACCCCTCTAGAGATGCCGATTTAGCTGCTGTAGACGTGCAAAATCGCGTTTCTGTTGCCGAGGCTAGACTACCAGAAACCGTACAGCGTACGGGAGTAGTTGTAGAACGGGAAAACGCGGGTTTTTTGATGGCAATTGGACTATTTAGTGAAGGCGATCGCTACAGCCCGATTTTTCTGAGTAACTATGCCGATATTTCCATTGCCGAGGCTTTGCAACGGGTAAATGGAGTGGGAAACGTACAAATTTTTGGCGAACGCCGCTACGCTATGCGCCTTTGGTTGAACCCCAATCAATTGGCATCCCGTAACTTAACACCTCAAGATGTGGTCGATGCCATTAGCGAACAAAATATTCAGGCGGCAATTGGCGGCTTGGGACAACAGCCTGCTTCTAACGATTTGCTCTACCAAATCGAACTAGAAGCCAATACTCGTTTGCGTAGCGTCGAAGAGTTTGAAAATGTGGTAGTTAGCTCGGAAGATGATGATGCGCTGATTCAGGTTAAAGATGTAGGCAGAGTAGAATTAGGCGCACAGGACTACAGCACTTTTTTGCGGTTCAACGGACAGGAAGCTATTGGTTTGGGCATTACCCAACTTCCAGGCAGTAATGCTTTAGATGTTGCCAAAGCGGTAAAGGCAGAGTTGGCTCGTTTGTCTGAAGATTTTCCTCCAGGTATTCAGTATCAAGTTGCTTTCGATGCTACCGAATTTGTCGATGAGTCGCTTTCAGAAGTAGTTTTTACTCTGATACAAGCTGTCTTGCTGGTAATTTTGATTATTTTTATCTTCTTGCAAGATTGGCGCACGACGATTATTCCCGTTCTAACCATTCCCACATCTTTAATCGGCACCTTTATTTTTGTTAGAGCATTTGGCTTCTCTCTTAATACCCTGACTCTATTTGGGCTAACTCTAGCAACGGGTATTGTAGTAGATGATGCGATTATTGTCGTAGAAAATATCAGCCGACTCATTGAAGAAGGAGAGAGTCCTGGTAAAGCGGCGATCGCCTCGATGCAGGAACTTTCTAGCGCCGTTATTGCAACTTCTCTAGTATTGATGGCGGTATTTATACCAGTGGCTTTTTTCCCTGGAGCAACGGGTGCAATTTATCGTCAATTCGCTCTAACACTAGCCTTTTCTATCGCCGTTTCCACTTTTCTCGCACTAACCCTGGCTCCTTCAGCCTCGGCATTATTGTTGCGTCGGGGAAATCGCCCTCCTCGCTGGCTAAACTGGTTTTTCTCGCGATTTAATCGTTTTTTAGATTGGGTACGGCGCAAGTATCGGAGGTTGCTAGAGAAGATCGTTCATTTTAAAAGTATCGTTATCGGTCTATTTATCGTCTTATTAGGATTTACCGCCTTCCTCTATACGCAGGTTCCTGGTGGATTTCTCCCTGAAGAAGACCAAGGATATTTTATTACCATCGTTCAAGGACCTCCAGGGGTATCTCTCGACTATACTCGCAAGGTAATGCAGCAAGCTGAAAGCGAGATGCTAGAACTTCCAGAAGTACAGGCTGTCTTTACAGTTGGTGGCTTTAGCTTTGGTGGCGGTGGTGCCAACAGCGGCATCATGTTTACTAATCTCCAACCCTGGTCGCAACGCACTAATGCAAACCAGTCGGCACAGGCTCTTATCGGTAGTTTGAGACAGCAGTTTGCGGCAATTCCCGAAGCCAGAATTTTGCCCAACAACCCGCCAGCCATTCGCGGACTTGGCTCCTTTGGCGGATTTACCCTGCATCTTCAGGAATTAACTTCCAGTGAAGATATCGATAACCTCGTTGAAGTATCCAACCAGTTCTTACAACAAGCAAACCAGCGATCGCAACTAGAATCTGTTTACACTACTTTTACTGCCGATACACCCCGCTATCAGGTGACTATTAATCGTGATGCGGCTAAGGCACTCCAGGTAGATATTGACGATATTCTCGCTACCCTGGGCATTTCCCTGGGTTCGCAGTACGTCAATGACTTTACCCTACAACAGCGCAACTATCGCGTATATGTTCAGGCAGATAAAGAGTTTCGCGCTAAACCAGATGATGTCAGACAGCTATACGTTCGTTCCGCTAATGACGAGATGGTTTCCCTAGCTAATTTGGTTACTCTCACTCCTACCTCTGGACCTTCTACTATTCCTCATTTCAATTTATTTAGATCCATTGAGATTTCTGGTTCGGCAGCCGAAGGCTATAGTTCGGGCGAAGCGATTTCTACTATTGGTGACGTAGCAGAAGCAACTTTACCAGCAGGCTATGACTATGCTTGGTCGGGAACGGCTTTAGAAGAAATTAGTTCTGGAGGACAGGCACCGATAATTTTTGGCTTGGGATTGGTAATGGTCTTTTTGGTGCTGGCTGCTCAATATGAAAACTATTTCGACCCGCTGATTATTATGATGGCAGTGCCGTTAGCAGTGATGGGAGCATTACTTGCACTGTCTTTAAGAGGATTGGAAAATGATGTTTACGGTCAAATTGGTCTGGTGATGTTAATCGGTTTGGCAAGCAAAAACTCAATTCTAATCGTAGAATTTGCCAACCAACTCCGAGAGCAGGGATATTCTACCGTTAGAGCCGCCGTTGAAGCTGCCGAACAACGCCTGCGTCCAATTCTAATGACAGCATTTTCTACCATCGTCGGTCTGTTTCCTTTGGCGATCGCCAGTGGTGCTGGTGCGGCTTCTCGTCAATCTTTAGGAACTGTAGTCATTGGCGGTATGATTGTTGCTACTTTTCTTAGTTTATTAGTCGTCCCCGTACTGTATATCGTAATTTCTGGCTTGAGCGATCGCATTTCCAAACATTTACCCTCTCCTCCTACGGATGCAGAAACAGGAAACGGCAGGAGAGATGTAGCTCTTTCTAGTTCTGGGAATACTAAGACTGATTCTTGGCAATAACGTTTTAAACATCAAACCCTATATTGTGTTATCTCAAATTTGTTTTAGATTAACGATGTTTCACTACATCTACTTGCTGACACATCTCCAGCAAGCTACAGCTAGAACAGCGAGGTAATTTACCAGTACAGATGTGTTTGCCAAAAGGAACCAGCAAATTATTAATTTTAATCCAATATTTTTGAGGAAGTTTGGTTGCTAAATCAGCAGTAGTTTGTTCGGGGGTTTTAGTTCGTACGTATCCCCAGCGATTGGTGACTCGATGAACGTGAACATCTACACTAATATGGGGTTGTCCGCAAGCAATACCCAAAGTTAAATTACTGCATTTTACTCCTACGCCTTTAAAACTCAACATTACTTCTGCATCACAAGGTAAAACGCCATCGTACTCAGAAACTATTGTTTCGGCAATTGTTTTTATTTGTGCGGCTTTTCTTTTAGCATAGGTACTGGCTTCAATTAAAGATTCAATTTGCTCTAGGCTTAATTGACTGACTTCTGTTGGGGTATTGGCCACCGCAAATAGACGACGGGAAACTGGCAAACTAACCTCATCATAGGTGCGAATAGAAATAATACAGGCAATTAATTGCTCGAAAGCAGAAGTATATCCCTCATCTGCTAGAGCAAACATTGCAGCTTTGGGAAAGGGTTTTACTGTTTCGCGTAGCTTGGTTATTGCGGTTTCGATATCGAGCGATCGCTTTAAAGTCATTTGATAGATAGAAAGACGACTGGTCTACTATTGATAAAATGTATATATTATGAAACGAACTAATAAACGCAATGAATTAATTCGAGTCGGCAGCGATATTGTTCTGCGACAAGGATTTAAAGCGGCAAGTCTTAATGACATATTAACTACCGCAGGCGTTCCCAAAGGTTCCTTTTATTATTATTTTTCTAGTAAAGAAGATTTTGGGTTGGCAATTATTGATGACTTTGCCAGCAGATATGAAGATAGACTAAAAAATCTTTTAGAGGACAAACGATTTTCTCCTTTGACGCGACTGCATAATTACTTTATGTCAGGGATTAAGGATATGGAAGCCTGTCAGTATGCTGAAGGCTGTTTAATTGGTAATCTCGCACAAGAACTATCGGCGCAAAACGAGTTGTTTCGCGATCGCCTCAATCGCGTATTTGTTGATTGGGAACAGTATTTTGTACGGTGTCTAAAAGAGGCTCATGAGGCAGGAGAAATCCCAGACAATAACAATTTTGAAGATCTAGCAAAGTTTATTGTCTCGAGCTGGGAAGGAGCAATTTTAAAAGCTAAGGTTACAAAATCTACCGTACCGATGCAAACCTTTGCCAAAATTTTATTTCGGCAAATTTTGGGTAAATCTGACTTTAGTTAGATTTAGGACTGTTGTTGTAATTAGTAGTATTTTATCGGTTGCTAATAGACGACTGGTCTACTAGTAAACAAGTATTAATTATTTAACCTAGCAAATAAACAATAAATCCAAGTCAAAAGAATAAATTAAGCTCAACAGCAACAAACAAATAATTTTTTCTTAGACGAGCGATCTTAAAGTAATAAAGCAAAGAATTAATTATGTCTGAAATAAAAAATAAAGTAGTAATTATTACAGGAGCTAGTAGCGGTCTTGGTGAAGCTACTGCTCGTAGACTAGCTAAAAATGGAGCCAAATTAATGCTGGCTGCCAGAAGAGAAGACCGTCTCAAAGAATTAGTCGATGAAATTCAAAAAGATGGAGGCACTGCCAAATATCAGGTCACAGATGTTACCGATCGCTCTCAAGTAGAGGAATTAGCCAAATCGACCAAGCTGGCATACGAACGCATTGACGTTTTAGTCAACAATGCAGGTTTGATGCCTCTATCACCTTTAGATGCAGCTAAAGTCGATGAGTGGGAGCAAATGGTAGATGTCAACATCAAAGGTGTACTATACAACATCGCTGCGGTATTGCCGATTATGCGCGAGCAAAAATCGGGACACATCATTAATCTTTCTTCTGTAGCAGGACATCAGGTATTTTCTGGAGGTACGGTTTATTGCGCCACCAAATTTGCCGTTAAAGCAATTTCAGAAGGAATTAGACTCGAATCTCACGGACAGATTCGCTCGACAAATATTTCACCAGGAGCGGTAGACACCGAGTTAACTAACACTATTAGTCACGACGAGACAGCTAAAAGCGTCAACGAACTATATTCAGTAGCCATTGATGCTGATGCGATCGCCCGCGCAATTACCTATGCGATCGAGCAGCCTGAAGACGTTGACGTTAACGAAATGATTATTCGTCCTACCAAGCAGGAACTATAAAATCTCGATCTCTTACTTGGGGACGACAAATAAGCTCTATCGGAGAGATAGGTTAAAAGTAAAGCATTGCTATGACAATTGCTTGCAGTCTTTAAGATTGCAACTATCTGCAACCAGACAAACAGAAGATAAAATTATGTCACAAGAACTAAACAACAAAAAAATTGCCATCCTCGTTGCTGATGGTTTTGAACAAGTAGAATTGACTAAACCCAAGCAAGCCTTTGAAGAAGCGGGAGCGCAAGCACATATTATTTCCCCTAATAGCGATCGCGTTCAAGGCTGGAATCACTATGACAAAGCAGACTTTTTTACAGTCGATGTTCCTTTGGATAGCGCCAATCCCGACGACTACGATGCTTTGTTACTTCCTGGTGGTACGGCAAACCCCGACCAGTTACGTACCAAAGATAAAGCAGTACAGTTTGTAAAATCTTTCTTTGATGCTGGCAAACCAGTTGCTGCTATCTGTCACGGTCCTTGGACTCTGGTTGAAGTTGGTGCTTTAAAAGGACGCACCGTTACTTCTTGGTCTTCACTCAAAACAGACTTAGAAAATGCAGGTGCTACCTGGGTCGATCGCGAAGTAGTCGAAGATAATGGTTTAGTTACCAGCCGTAACCCCGACGATATTCCTGCTTTTAACGCTAAAGCGATCGAATTATTTTCTAAGCAACCAGTAACCAAGTAGTTTTGTGGTGAGTAATGCCTAACTAAATCGCATTACTCACCTTACACGATTAAATAACATACTGAAGTAAATTAATTTATATCTATGCCCAATGTTACACTCTACGGTACACCTACAAGTACCTATGTCCGCACCAGCCGTTTATTGCTAGCAGAAGCAAATATCGACTATAACTCAAAAGATATCGGTATTTTTAATGGTGACAATCATACAGCAGAATATTTAGACAAGCACCCCTTCGGAAAAGTTCCCACATTGGAAGTAGACGGCGAAACAATCTACGAATCAACCGCCATTACACACTACATTAACCAAAAATTGGCTGACAGCAAATTTAGTCCGCCAGATTTGCTGCTGGAGGCTAAAATGCGTCAGATTATGTCAATTATCGACAATTATCTTTACGCTCACGCCGTTGGTACGATTGTGATTCAACGTTTAATCGTACCCCAACAGGGAGGTCAACCAGACGAATCAGCAGTTCGTGAGGCGATCGCACCTACTCAAAAAGCTTTAAAGGCGATCGAAGACGTAGCTTTATGCACTCCGTTTCTAGCAGGTAGTCTGATTAGCATCGCCGATTTTTATCTAATTCCAATTTTTATTTATTTAGAAAAAACGCCTGAATTTACTACAGTTACGGCACAAACTCCCAAACTAAAAGCTTGGTGGGATGAGGTTAAGATTCTTGCCAGCGTCAAAGAAATTTGTGCTTGATTTGAGTTTTTGACCTGGCTGAAGGTTAAGAATACAAACTAAATTTGCAGCAATTAAAATATTTTTTATGGAATTAAAACTCAAAGATTTAGAACTTACTAGTCCTGTTTTTTCGCCTCTAGCAGCTATACCTAAACGCTATACCAGCGATGGAGAAAATATTTCACCCCCTCTCCAGTGGAGTAAAATACCACCTGAAACCAAACAGTTAGTCTTAATTTGTTACGATCCCGATGCACCCTTACCGTTAGGGTTTACTCACTGGACTCTCTACAATATTCCGCCCGATATTACCGAAATCGCAGAAGCTGGCGGCGATAAGTTTACTCAAGGCAGCAACAGTGCTGGCAGTAATGGCTATACAGGTCCCGCTCCTCCAGAAGGTCATGGCGTTCATCACTATTACTTCTGGCTCTACGCTTTAAATAAATCTCTAGACCTCAAAGCCAGTTTAAATAGAGAAGAACTACTCGACGCGATCGCCGATTATGTTACGGCACAAGCCAGACTAGTAGGAACTTACGAGCGTTAGAACAACCCAATATTATTTATAACTAACTACTAACCACTAACTACTAAATAATTCAGAAACATTTCTATTACCGAGCGATATGACTTCTCAGACAAATTCTCTACAGCTATTAAGTGCTTTTAAACTTAACAACGATCTATCTTTAAAAAACCGCGCGATTATGGCTCCTTTGACTCGATCGCGTGCTGGTAAAGAAAGAATACCCAATGCTTTGATGGCAGAGTATTACGCCCAACGAGCGGGTGCGGGTTTAATTATTACCGAAGCTACGACTATTTCCCAACAGGCAAATGGTTGGCAACATACTCCTGGTGTTTATACAGCAGAGCAAACCGAAGCTTGGAAACAAGTTGTCGATGCGGTACACGCCAAAGGTACGCCAATTTTCATGCAGCTATGGCATACGGGACGAGCTTCTCATAGCAGCTTTCAACCCAACAACCAGCTTCCCGTCGCACCTTCAGCAATTAGACATGAAGGAGCGGAAGTACATACACCGAACGGCAAACAGCCCCATGAAACTCCCAGGGCTTTAGAAACCGAAGAAATTCCTCAAATAGTGGAAGACTATCGCCAAGCAGCAGCCAACGCCAAACAAGCTGGTTTTGATGGGGTAGAAATTCATAGTGCTAATGGTTATCTTCTTGATGAATTCTTGCAGTCTAAAACCAATCACCGCAGCGATAAATATGGCGGCAGTTTAGAAAATCGCTATCGATTTTTAAAAGAAGTTGTTGAAGCTGTTTTGAGTGTTTGGGATACAGGACGAGTAGGCGTGAGACTTTCTCCGAATGGCATTTATAATGATATGGGTTCGCCAGATTATCGAGAAACTTTTACCTATGTTATCCAACAGTTAAACAATCATGGATTGGCATATTTGCACGTACTTGACGGATTAGCATTTGGTTTCCACGAACTTGGAGAGCCGATGACTCTAGCAGAAATAAGAAAAATATACGACGGAACTGTTATGGGTAATTGCGGATATGACAAAGAATCAGCCGAAAAAGCGATCGCTAACGGAGATGCCGATTTAATTGCCTTTGGTAGACCGTATATCAGTAATCCCGATCTAGTTGCCCGTTTTGCCAATAACTGGGAACTCAATCCCGATGCCGACCAGTCCATTTGGTATTCCTTTGAAGCTGAAGGCTACACGGATTTTCCTACCTATCAAAAGTCTAATGCTACTCAAACTATAGCCAGAGCATGACCATAATTTTAACTAATGATGATGGTATTGATGCTCCAGGCATTCAAGCTTTGCAGCACGCAGTAACCCAAAAAAATATTATTGTCGCGCCGAAATCGCCTTTATCGGGTTGCGGACATCGCGTAACTACTAGTAAACCAATTCACCTTCAGAAGCGATCGCCTGTAGAATATGCGGTAGATGGTACTCCTGCTGACTGTAGCCGCATGGCAATAACTCAAATTGCCAAAAATAAAAAAATTACCTGGGTGCTTTCAGGAATCAATGCTGGGGGAAATTTAGGTACGGATATTTACATTTCGGGGACAGTAGCGGCGGTAAGAGAAGCAGCTATACATGGTATACCCGGTATAGCAATTTCTCACTGGATTAAAAGACCATTAATTGTTGACTGGCAAGTAGCTAGTCGCTGGACGGCTAGAGTTTTAGAAACTTTATTCCACCGTTCGCTGCCACCTTATAGTTTTTGGAATGTCAATTTGCCCCATTTAGAACCAAATGCACCAGAACCAAAAATCGTGTTCTGCGATCTCAGTATTGACCCTCTGCCTGTAGATTATCGAGTTGAGGAAGATTTATATTACTATCAGGGAGAATATGCCAAACGCGATCGCTCTCCTGGAACCGATGTCGATGTGTGTTTTTCTGGTAATATTGCTGTAAGTCTAATTAAGCTGTAAATCAAGTTTGAGTCACTTTTACCAAAGCATCTTGAACGCTAGCTGGTAATTGACGCATAATTTTACCTTTTTCGCGATCGATCCCTACCAAAGTTACTCTCCCCGTCACGTATAATTCTTCACCATCCAATGACAGAATGCGATAGTCCCAATGAATGCGTACGCCTTCGGTTTCAATCAAACGAGTTTTTACTACTGCCGATGTACCCAACCGAACTGGGCGATGATAGCGTAGCGATAATTCGACTACAGGCAAATCGCACCCCATAGCAACCAAATTAGAAAAATCAATACCAATAGAGCGCAAATATTCGACTCTGGCAGATTCCATCCAGGTTAGATAAGTTCCGTGCCAAACTATACCAGCATAATCGGTATGATGTGGCTGTGCTTTGACAGGATATTCAAACCAGCGTTGGGTTTTTGCCTGCAAACCCTTGTCGGGCTCGATTTCTGAAGTAGGTAGTTTGGGTAGCTGAGGCTTACCAATTTGTTTGTCAGTCAATTTAGTTATCTTCCTTCGGTCGTACTAAAAATAAACAATTTATTAGATTTAATGCTCGTGCAGATACTAAATATAATATCGATCGCTTGGTCATTAGGCGATCGCTATCATTGGCATCGTGTATTTCTTTTTTTATACTGTCATAATCATAATAATGTTTACCTGCCAAATTAACTGTAAAAAAATACCAATACTATGGTTGCCGATTGTCAAGATTCCTCTCCTGTTATCACTACTTCAGCAGACTCGGTGTTTATCAATGGCAAAAAATATCCTTTATCAGAACAGGTATTAAAAAACATTGAATCCGTAATTGGTTTTCAAGCAAAACAGGTTAAGGATATACCAATTCACGAGCGTGTCTTAACTCGAGTTGCTGCTTTTTTTGGTAAGCCAGAATTTTTATATCTTCAGCTGATTTTGTTTGTTAGCTGGGGTTTATGCAGTCATTTTGCGCCGAGTTCGCTACCCTGGAACTTACCCAAATTTGACTTACAGGAAATGGGAATAGACGTAGCGTCTCTACTTATTGCTACAGGAGTTTTAGTACAGCAAGCACGTCAAGATAAATTAGCAGAACAGCGATCGCATTTAATCTTACAGATCGAACTATTGACAGAACAAAAAATTGCCAAACTAATCGAACTTATTGAAGAGTTACGAACCGATATGCCCAGCGTGCGCAATCGCTATGATTGGGAAGCTCAAATCATGCAGCAAGCAACCGATCCTCAAGTTGTTCTAAATATTATCAAGCAGAATTTGGAGCCAACAGTAAATCAGTCGCCTATGTCAGACTCGGAAGAAACTAACTCTACTCAATAATAAAGTTAGTTAAATTTTAGTTTTAGCTAAAATAAATGATAAATTAGTTTATTTCTAAAGCTGCGGTTATCAACGAACTTTCTAAAGAGTCGGGTAGTTGGTTTACAGTAGCATCGAGATCGAGAATTATTTGTTCGGCTTTAACCTCAATTGTTTTTATTTGAAAATTTAAGCTAGGGGAGGTAAAGTGACGAAAATACACCAAATCTCTAATTTTTCCAAGAACTGCAACTGTAGCTTCTAAAGATAGAGTTTGGTTTTCTTGATATTTGCCCCCTTCAAAAATTATTTTTCGTCCATCTTCAACCAACAATAGATCGATTTCAAATTTTGATATTTTTTCGATACCTGAATTTGTACATTTTTGGCTCTCTAAGGACGCGAACTGAAAACAATTAGACAAAATTAATTCTGCACTTAAAGTTAGTTTGTTATTATCTTTTAAGTCGCATTTAGCGTGTCGTATATCAAATGTAAATAACCGCTCGTCAATTTTTATTGGCAGCCGTTCTAAAAGAGTTGCTAAATATTTAGAATTTATTAAATGGTTACAGTCTGCCTGACTTAAAATTATTTGTCCTTGAATATTGCTTGGCTTTTCTAATTTAATAGTACCAGAAATAGCTTCTAATAAATCTAAATTTATGCTGTCTGACTTAAGGTTTATTTCCTTAATACTAATATCTTGAAAAACAACTATTTCTTTGCCGTTAAAATTAATAGAGTTTATTTCGCCTTTGATAAGCTTATTTGCTTCGCTATCTATATCTATTTCTAGACTTTTAGATTTATTTACCTGACTGGATAAATATAATTCTGCGGCTTTATTTAATGCAGCTTTTGTTATACAAAAGTTATTTGACGCTCTAGCATTCATTATTATAAAATTCAAAAGTTTGTAATCACTAAAAATTAAAAAATATAAACAAAAGTAAACTGCAACTAGACAGAAATAAAAAATACTCTATTTAATTTTAAATTAAATCAATTGCGTATGACATAAATTAAAATTGAATCTATCTAAAGACGTAAATTAGTAAGCTAGTATTTTTTTATTTGCAGGTCATTTGATTTTTATTACGATTTCTAAAATAGAATTTTCCTAAATATAATTTTAAAAAACTGTATTCTAATCACTCGTAAGTACGATGTTTCTAATTTTTATTAGCGTAAAACTAAAAATATTAAGTCAGATTTGTAGAATTTTTAAATAAAAATGGCAGCTACATTAGAAACAACCAAAAAAAATGCGATCGCGCGCAAGCTAGCAGATATGAAAGCTCTGCAAAATCTAATGATTTCTAACGAAGAAAAATTACTTGAAGCTTGTAAAGGCGAAAATAAAGTTACAGAAAACCTCAATGATATGTTAGAAGACGATCGCAAAAGTTTGACTGCGATCGATGAAGCGATCTCAGATTTGGAAATGACTTCCGATCCTAGCAACACCGTAGAAAGCATGGTAGGAACTATCGAAGAGCTTATGTCGGGAAGCAAACTCGATGTATATGAAAAAATTATGCAGCATGAAGGGCTAAAACACCAGTTAGTGATGACTGGTTTGTTAGTTCACAAGGCAGCCCAGGCTACAGACGGCATTTTACAAAAGCTAGTCGATCCTATTAACAAAGTTAACTTTAAAAACCGCGCTCACCAAGAACAATTAAAAAGCGCGATCTATTTATACGGTACTCGTCAGTTGGTAGGAGAAGAACCAGAAGACAGTATTTGGTCGGCAGCAGAAGACGCAATTGCCGCTCTCAAAGGTACGTTCGGTGGTTTGACTGAAGGATAGACATCTTGCACAAGCCCGATAAATTTTCCTTTGGTAAAGGGTAAAGGGTAAAGATTAAGGGGAAAGAAATTAATTTTTATTCCTAATCAACTTTTGCAAGAAGTTTAATAAAAATTTCTGCTGATTTTTTAAATATTTGACGGTTGGGGACGTTTGTAAGCGTCCCCAAACTATATTAGTCAGTCTCATTAGCGGTTAATAACAAGCTTTGACTATTAGCTAGAGTTACAGAACTAAGATCTTCAACTATTAAACCAGGAGTTGCGATCGCCACCTGCAAGCGATCGCGCTTAACTTTTAATAACTCTTCGATATTGAGAGTTATAGGTTCTCCTTCCCAATTGCCTACCATTGCAACTGTGGGTTTGTCAGTGTCGGGAGCGTAACGCACTCCATAAACTATCGTTCTCTCTGGATCTTCAAGCTTATCAAAAGTATCTGTAGCCAAAATATTTTTTTGTAGCCAAGGATGCTGGTGACGAAACTGCCTTAGAGAAAGATTAAATTTAGTATGTGCCGCATTGAGTTGAGATTGATAATGGGCGACATTACATATTTGATAGCAATCTTCCATAAACAGCAACGCAAAACTCTTGAGTCTGTCTTCATCGAGCTTTTTGAGGAAGCGAACCATCGTACCGCGCCTCAGTTCTTTGTACGGCGAAGTCTCATCAATACAATTGCCGTCGGTACAGGAACGCAAAACCTCTACTACCTCTGCTAAATTGTAATCTTGTTTAATCATCGCTACCTGTAAAGCTCGACCAAACTCCTGTAGCTGCGGTAGTTGTTTGAAGCCTAAAGATTTAAGACGGGGAAAGCAATATGATTGCTTGTATAGTTGGGGAGTAATTTGCCAGTCTAAAAAGCCAAATTCTTCCGAAACTACTTTGACTCCGTATTGTTCGTCGGTGTTGCGGAAAAATAACCAGGGAGCGCGCATGGTCGCATTAATAAAGTCCATAGGCAACCCAGGGCTAAAACCATAGACCCACATGGTAATGGCAGGATTGTCGTAGGCATGATGTAGTATGTGAGTGAGAATTTTTCCCAAATGCCAGTTAATTGGTTTATCGAGAGGGATTTGATTGCCGCGTCTTACGGTATCGTGATTGGCACATCCTGTAATCCAGCGATCGCCTATTTCCATTACTTCTCTAACGCGACTCCATTTTCGCTCCCAAAAACCTTTAAGAGTAGGAGTATTATGAGCGAAAATTAGAGGTCCCCATTGATAGGACTCTGGTTGCAGTTCGATTAGTTCGCGGTAGCGCGATTTTTCTTCCCACCCTTCTTCGGGCCAGGGACGACCATCTTCATAAATAGTGACTAAGAGTCTTTGATTGCCGCCAATTTCTTGCACTACATTGCTCATAGCTAGCAAGTAGGCATCGTCATATTCGACTCTGCCTGAAAGAGGATTAAAAAAGCGAAAATCCTGACCGCCATCAATACGAATCCCATCAACACCATTGTTGATTTTACGCCGCTGCATTTCCAATAAAATTGCTCTAACCATCGGTAATTGATGATTGAGATCCTGACCGTACATATTAGGACCTTTGAGAAACATACGAGAGATCAGCAACTCACTCTGGTTATCAGCGTGTCCGTATACTAAATCGTAAATAAGTTGAATTGGTCCAGTAGGAAAATTGTGCAACGTAGCGATAAACTCAATTACTTCGTCTGGACGCAAACTTTCTAACAAGGCAGGATTAGTGGTGCTAGAACCTAAAATCGGTACGTCATAGCCCCAGTCTTGAGTATTGGGTTTGGTTAATTCTACTTCTACAATATCTTCGTCTTCAGAAATGAAAGAGAAAAACTCACTTTCAGGACTATACTCATCGCGAAATTCGATTGTCGGTTCGGTAGGTAGAAGTTCTATGGCATCGTAGCCGACATAGTTTTGTTCTGCTGATGTTAGTGGCGTATTTGCTTCTAGCTTCTGGGCAATGTTTTGATAAATACGGGTCAATCCCGATAGAGTTCCTTCAGCTGAAGCCGTACCGACATGAAGCTGTAAAATATTTTTCGGATCGCTAACTCTGGGAATGACATTTTTCTTAATAGGTACGGCAGTGCGTCGAAAATATTCTAAATCGGTTCTATTTGCCTGTAAGCTATCTATGTCGTAGAGTTCGGCAGGGGCAAAAATACCATAGGGCAGAGAATAAGGTACCAAATCGCGAATAGTCCGCAGTTGTTGAGCGCGATCTACATAGCGCAACCAGTAAAAAGAACCAGTTCGATCGCGCGTTCCAGCCTGCATTCCCGACACTACACCCCAGATAAATTCTCCTTGCTGTTCTAACTGGAGGCGATCGCGTCTAAATCTAATTCTCTGTTCTTTATTATGCCAGTCAATCTCATCCAGGGGAGTAAAGACTTCTAAAAAAATCTCTCGCTCGTGTAAAACATCTCCCATCAATCCTGGTACCCAAAAACCAATTTCTGTCAGCCCGTCAGCACGATAGTGCGCGCCTAGTTTTGTCGCCAGGGCTCTGACTTGCTCTAAGTAATTGTTGGTTGATGATTCTAGACCTGTCGCCCAAGCTAGTAATTGTCCTGTTGCTTCTTCTACTAATGCGACCGATTTATTTATTGCTTCAACTTTCACGCCATTATCTCTGGTTATTAAACTAATTTGCTTTTTCTTGGACATATTTTGATATACAGCCAGGCATTACCGCACCGTTATTATCAAAATACTAATAAATTTATATTTTTGTTATGTAACATTGCCAGAATACAACAATAGTGAGTATGGGGTAGACGGCATATACTTTTTTAATTAATTGACTGCAAATTCAGTCAAAGACTCCACTATAAACTGAATCGCTCGTTAATAACCAATTTAGCTGCTTCCTCAATAAGAAAACTCTAATTTGGGTTACATTCATCAATAGTGTAGGATTCTACTATATTCATATTTTCGGTCATCGTAAAATAATACACGAGCGATCCTCACGCCCGAGCTTTGCTTGTTTGGCAGCAAATACTCTAGTTACTATAACGAAAGTAATTAAAAAGATTGAAAATTGAGATTGGGTTTTAATATAGATCTAGATCGTGTCATCAAACTGCTGGTTTAAATCAATTAAATGAAACAAGCATTTTTTACTCGACCGACAGTTACTGCTCTGCCTTCTTACGGCGCGGCAATCTTTAACTGCATAATGTTTTTCGAGTAAATTCATTATAGCCAGTTAAAATTTAGTGATTATCGCGATCGATGAGTCCCAATTCAACTCTCGCTAAGACCGAAAATAAACAACACCCTCCAAATAACTATGAAATCTTCTTTAGTAATCCTCTACCACCGAGAACCTTACGACGAAGTAGTCAAAGATGGCAAAACCTTATATTTACCAAAGAAAAGTCCCAATGGAATTGTACCTACTTTAAAAAGCTTTTTTGCAGATGTCAATCAGGGAACTTGGATTGCTTGGAAACAGGTAACTGCCGAACAAAAAGCCAATTTTCAAGAGCGAGTTGAAATTGAAGGAGAAGGTAACTATAACGTACGACGCATTCCCTTAAACGCCGATCAAGTAAAACACTTCTATCACATTACTTCTAAAGAAGCTTTTTGGCCGATCCTGCATTCTTTTCCCTATCACTTTACGTCAGAAACTGCCGACTGGGAAAATTTTCAGGAGATTAATCGCCTGTTTGCCGATGCTGCCTGTAAAGAAGCGGCAGAAGATGCTTTGATTTGGGTTCACGACTATAATCTCTGGCTCGCGCCTATGTATATTCGCCAGCAAAAACCCGATGCCAGAATCGCCTTTTTCCACCATACTCCGTTCCCTTCGGTAGACATATTTAATATTTTGCCCTGGCGAGATGCGATCGCTGAAAGCTTGCTGTGTTGCGACATTGTTGGTTTTCACGTTCCCCGCTATTCGGAAAATTTTGTGCGCGTAGCTCGCAGCCTCAAACCAGTCAAAATTTTAAAGCAAGAAGCAGTTTCCCAAGGACACATGACTCCTGTAGGTCTTGCTCTAGCAGAGCCAGAAGTTACGACCCAACTGAGTTATAAAGAACAGGTAGTTAATATCGATGCTTTTCCTGTAGGTACTAATCCCCAACATATCCTCAATACTTTAGAAAAGCCAGAAACCGAAAAGCATCTGGCTGATATCAAAGCCGAACTAAACGGACGTAAATTAATTATTGCCGCAGGCAGAGTAGATTATGTCAAGGGCAATCAAGAAAAATTAGAAGCATACTGGCGTTTGCTAGAACGCCGCCCAGAGCTACACGGTAAAATTAGTTTTGTGATGACTTGCGTGGAAGCTGCTGCTGGAATGCGAGTTTATCAAGACGCTCAAGAGACAATCGAACAACTGGCGGGTAGAATTAACGGTCGTTATGGCAAATTAGACTGGATGCCAATTAGACTGTTTACTCAACCTCTAGAGTTTTCGCAGCTTATAGCTTACTACAAAGCAGCAGATATTTGCTGGACGGCTCCTTTGCGTGATGGGTTGAATTTGGTTGCCAAAGAATATGTCGTCGCTCACAAAGAAGATAAAGGAGTTTTAGTGTTGTCCGAGTTTGTCGGTGCGGCAGTAGAGCTACCAGAGGCAATTTTAACTAATCCCTATTCTATTGACGGTATGGATCGAGCGATCGATCGCGCTTTGGAAATGCCAGAATCGGAACAAAAAGAGCGGATGGCAAAAATGTATGAAACTGTAACTACTTACGACGTTAAGTATTGGGCAGATCGGTTACTAGATAAATTTAAAAATCTCCAACACCAAACAGTAGAGGAACGCGAAGCTGCTCTATCGGCAGCCAATAATTAGATTTAAAGGAATAAGGATGAAGAAAGGAGGAAGAAGCGAGCGCTCTTTCTTAGTTTTTCCATCTAACCTCTTTTTTCGTACCAAAATAGAATAGTCAAAGGTGGGCAAGCCCCACCTTTTTTAGTTCCTTGTTAGAAAGTGTCGCGGGGTTGAATTACGCCATAGCCACCGTGATTGCGAGTATAAATCACATTGATTTCTTGAGTTTCCTTATTGCGAAACATATAAAAATCGTGGTCTACTAATTCCAATTGCGCTAGTGCCTCGTCGATCGTCATTGGCGGCATGGCAAAGTATTTATTACGAACGATCTCGGCAGGTAATTCGGGAGTGCGATCGCCAATTAAATTTTCTTCTACTGGTGCTGCTTCAATAATATCGCCCGTTCTCACATGAGCGTGAGTTTTTTTGGTTAGATGCTTTTCTTTATACTTGCGTAACTGACGATAAATTTTGTCTGCTACCATATCGATACTGGCGTAGAGATTGCTGCTGCCCTCTTGCGCTCTAATCACCGTACCGTTAGCATATACAGTCACTTCTGCCTTATGTTTGCTTTCAATCCGAGAATTACGGGCAACTGATAAATGAACATCTATCTTGCTGGTAATATTTTCAAAATGTTTTACTGCTTTAGCTAATTTCTGCTTGACATATTCATGAATTGAATCTGTTACCGCAATATTGTTACCTTGGATTAAAAGCTTCATACTTTTCTATTTCTCCATGCTAGTTGTATGCTCGAAATAGCCTATACGCAGCAATAAATATCTATACAACGATTGGCTATATTTAACTATGTTTCTTTAACAAGCACTGTAGTTTTTTGTTGGTTACAGTTAATACCTCTTTCAATTGAAACTTGTAGCTTTTCCCCCCAATATCTTTAGTTTTGGAAGAATCAAGATTACTTTAGTAATTAATTAGTCGCTCGATGAATAGAAAAAGTTAGCTTAATTACAGCCAGTATTTAAATTACATCTAGTAATACTTTAAATCTTCACTCACTTTATGCTTCTTAGGTTAGCATTTTGTATTCTACAAAACATCAGATCTGTTATTTCTTTTGATTTTCTGTTACATTGATTGACATTTGGTTAAATTTAGAACACATTTTCGGTTTTAAAATTGCGGCTAACTAGCATGAAAACTCAAAGATGCTGTATTTTAAAAAATCGAGGCTTAGTGCCGTATACTAAAGCCTGGCAAGAGCAGCGATCGCTTGTTGCCGAACGTCTTAACAACCCCAATTTCGATGATGTTTTAATCTTATTAGAACATCCCTCAGTTTATACTTTGGGTACGGGAGCAAAAACAGATTTTCTTAAGTTCGATCCACAACTAAACAACTTTGAGCTACATCGTATCGAGCGAGGCGGCGAAGTAACCTATCACTGCCCTGGTCAACTAGTTGCTTATCCTATTTTCAACCTGCGCTTCTATCAACAGGATTTACACTGGTATTTGAGACAGCTAGAAGAAGTAATTATTCGCGTAGCGGCTAAATATGGTCTACAAGCCTATCGCCTTAAAGGACTGACGGGAGTTTGGCTGGAAGAAAGAAAAATTGCGGCAGTAGGAATTAAAGTTCGTCGCTGGATTACTATGCACGGTCTATCCCTTAATGTCTGTCCCGATCTGAGTGGTTTTCAACAGATAGTTCCTTGCGGTATTGCCGACAAACCTGTAGGTAGTCTGGCGGAGTTTATTCCCAATATTACAGTAGAACAGATTAGGCTAGATGTAGCAGCAGCTTTTGCTGCCGTATTTCAAGTAGAATTTATTCAAGATGTCAACTAAACCAATATTAAAGGCAATAACCGATAAAAAACTGGGCAATATTCGGCTACTAGCAACCGATCTCGACGGAACTTTAACTCATAATGGTAAGCTTACCTCCGATGTGTTATTGGCTTTAGAAAAATTGGCAAAGGCTAACATCAGCGTTGTGATTGTCACGGGACGTTCGGCTGGTTGGGTTGAGGCAATTGCTTCTTATTTACCCATTGTTGGCGCGATCGCTGAAAATGGCGGTTTGGTTTTGTGGAGTCACTTAAACCGCAGTCAATTAATAACTGAAATTAAAGATATTGCCAAACATCGACAGCAACTAAAAACTGTATTTCAATTAATTCAAACTAAAATTCCCCAGATCGAAGAATCAGAAGACAATCGTTTTCGCCTCACGGATTGGACATTCGATATTAATAATTTGACTAATAAAGAAATAGAAGAGATTGCAACTATATGCCATGCTGAAGGGTGGGGGTTTACCTATAGTAACGTTCAGTGTCATATCAAACCCAAACAACAAGATAAAGCAATAGCATTGAAACTAATATTACAACAATATTTTCCCGATTTAACTACAGAAAATATTATTACCGTTGGGGATAGTCCCAACGACGAAAGTTTGTTCGATCCTCAAATATTTCCTGTTTCGGTAGGGGTGGCAAATATTTTAGAATATCGCGATCGCCTGAAACATTTACCTGTTTATATAACTACTAACGCTGAAAATCGAGGTTTTTACGAACTAGCAGAGTTAGTAATAAACACCAATAAATAACAGCTATCTGTTTGTAAGTAGCAAATAGCAACCAAACAACAGCTTAAAACCAAATAAATTACAGGCAGAAAACCCCACAGAAAAGCTAATAACTTTTCTACAGGGTAGTTAGAGATTATTTGATTATAGCTTCTATAGCGATCGCACTATTTAAGCAGTAACGGCTTTTTTAGGACTAGCAGCTAGTTCGCCTTTAGCATATTTAGCCGCAAAGTCATCTAATGTCATCTGCTTGATTTTGCTAGCGTTTCCAGCAGTTCCAAAAGCGTCATAGCGTTTTAAGCACACTTGCTTCATGTACTTAATTGAGGGCTTGAGGAAGTGACGGGGATCGAAGTTAGAAGGATCTTTGAAAGCAGCTTCACGAATTGCCGCAGTAATTGCCAAACGGTTATCGGTGTCAATATTAACTTTACGCACCCCACTTTTGATACCTTTTTGAATTTCTTCAATAGGTACCCCATAAGTTTCGGGAATTTTACCACCGTACTCGTTGATCATTTCGATCCACTCTTGAGGTACGGAAGAAGAACCGTGCATTACCAAGTGAGTATTGGGCAAACGGCTGTGAATTTCTTCAATTCTGCTAATAGCCAAGATTTCGCCAGTAGGTTTACGAGTAAACTTATAGGCACCGTGACTGGTACCGATAGCTACAGCTAAAGCGTCTACTTGCGTGCGTTCGACAAATTCTACTGCTTCGTCGGGATCGGTCAACAACTGTTCTTTGCTGAGAGTTCCTTCAAAACCATGACCGTCTTCTTTATCGCCTTTTCCAGTCTCTAAAGAACCCAAACAGCCAAGTTCGCCTTCTACACTCACACCAATCGAGTGAGCAACTTTAACGACTTCTGCAGTAACGTTGACATTGTAATCAAAGCTGGCAGGAGTTGAAGCATCTGCTTCTAAAGAGCCATCCATCATGACGCTAGTAAAACCATTACGCATTGCAGAAAAGCAAGTAGCAGGACTATTGCCGTGGTCTTGGTGCATAGCAATGGGAATATTAGGATAGCTTTCTACAGCGGCGGTGATTAGGTGGCGAAGAAAATTTTCTCCTGCATATTTACGTGCGCCACGAGAAGCCTGAAGAATTACGGGGCTATCAGCTTCTTCAGCAGCCTGCATGATCGCAATAATTTGCTCCATGTTGTTTACATTGTATGCTGGAATGCCATAGCCATTCTCAGCAGCGTGGTCTAAAAGCAACCGCATTGGTACGAGTGCCATAGATGTCCTCCTAAATATATTTTTTTATCGAGTGACGAACGTTATCTATATCATCTCAGAATATTAGAAAACGGACGAGTTATTGACGCGACTCGTATTTTGCAAAACGAGAATTTTTACTTTAGTCAACAGAGCTTGATGGCAACTGCTGTTTTAATCTATTAGTGTCACCCTGCGTCATTTTATTGGGTGTAGTTTAAGAAAAATTAATTTCTTACCTGTTAATCTTAAGATATATTTTATATTTAAAACAGAAGATTTTAAAAATTTTTGCTAGTAACGGCAATTATAATCTTCTAAAATATTGATTCGGTCGGACTTTGCTATTTGTTCATAAGCCGCGATCGAGTTTGGTTTTAGGTATGCAAATCGAGTTATCATCCCCTGGAAAAATTAAGCCTTGACGGCGCAGCTTTCCCATCAAACGAGTTACTGTAACGCGAGTCGAGCCAATTGCACTACCTATTTGAGCGTGAGTCAGAGTATAGGGCAAGCAGTAACCCTGTGGTTCTGCTTTACCGTACTCTTCAATTAATAGCATCAAAAAACTGGCTAACCTATCTATAGTCTTTCTTTGTCCTAAAGCGGTAAGCCACAATAATTTACGCTGATGTTGATAGCGAAATGCTCGCTCTACTTCTTGACGAAAATGAGGCCAATTCTCTAAATCTCGCCAGTAAAGCCAGATTACTTGAGTACGATCTACGTGAGCGTATGCTTGAATTACAAAAGCTGCCTGTTCTACAGTTTCAAAAGGTTGACCTGCACCAACAAAACCAAGAAAGGCTTCTGCTATCAATTCATCAGATAATTCTGTAGAAACTTCAGTGGTTTTTGCTGGCGTACCAACCAGACGAATCGCTCCTTTGCCTACCAAATATATCAATTCGGGACGAGTCGGAATACGCTCGTCTTTATTAAAAATACGATCTCTATAATGTTCTTGCGCCCAATCAGTAATACTTTGCCAAGTTGAAAAAGGGCGAGATGTCTCAGATGATGAATCGGAGAAGTGCATATTGAACAGGCAAAATGATAGATCGAATAAGTATTAATTCTACTATGAATAATGACGTATCAATGAATACTTTTTCTATTAATTTTTCTAAACTTCAAGATATAAAACAAAATCTGATTAAAATATCGCTAACACAAAATTTACGCCGAGCAATCGATTTATATTGGCAAACCAAAGATATTGCTATCGATCCAGAGTTAATTCATGCTTTACTCGATCGCAAAATTTTATCCTTATTCGCTCGTTCTTCAAAAATTGTGTACCGATGTACAATTGCTTTTGCTCTTGCTAAATATGTAGATTTATCACCAATAATTGTTGCTAAAGAATTAATCGATTTATTAGCTTCGATCGCCTTTAAGCAGAGTGAGGCGAGTTTAGAATTTAGAGTAGTAGTAACGGCAGGACAAATTGACTTTTACTGTGAAGATTTGACTTTAGCCTGCTGGTTAAATTCGGAGATTGCCAAAGCAAACAATTGCCAACTTTCTACTATAGATGCTTCACTAACAAAAGTCGATTTAATGCCGAATTATTTTTCAATACAGTACGCTCATGCTCGTTGCTGTTCTTGGTTGGCTTTGGGAGAACGAGAAAAACTGATTCGGTTGAAAAAACGTCCTTTTTTAACTTCAACTTGGCAAATAGTCCAGCCAGAATCACTCTCTTGGTTTGACACAACAGGTAATTTTTATTTAACTCATCCTACAGAATACAGGTTATTGTTTCAAGTACTAAAAACAGTTGAAGAATTAACTAATAAAAATAATTTGCTTAAAATAGCTTTTGATCTCAGCGAGGCAATGTTAGCTTTTGAAGCCAGATGTCAAACTTTTGGTGCGGTCAAGCGGAAGCATCCTCAGCAAGCGATCGCTCGTTTGGGCTTACTCGCTTTAGTACAATACTTTTTACAAAAACTACTTCAGACCGAACTTAGAGTAGTAGCGTTGAGAGAACTTTAAATTAAATTTTGAAAAAACCTTGACAAACATTCCATGTTTGTTTAGTATCTTTGGCGTGTGAGGAGCGAACCAGATTAAGAGAGTCAAGACGAAACCCGGCAAGTCGTTGGCTCTCTTTCTGATTTTTTAGAGCGCACTAGAATTTTGCTGGAGAAAAGACTCAACCTCAGTTAGCAGGGGTTGAGCAGAAATCGCTCCCGATTTAGTTGCGGTTAAGCCACCAACCGCACAGGCATATGTCACTACTTCTTGGGCAACGGCGCGATCGTTCAAACTTTTAATTCCTTTTTGGCATATTTGATGGATAAAGCCAGCTAAAAAAGCATCGCCCGCTCCTGTAGTATCTTCAACCTCGATTTTAAACGGAGTTACAAAACCTTCATTATCGCTCAAGCAGTAGCTAACTTCAGCATCACCATTACTGACCAAAACTCCTTCTACCGAATCGAGTCGATAGTATATAGCTCCAGCATCAGCAGTATCAAACAGCCATCTTGCTTCTTCATCTGCTAACTTGAGAAAATCGACATATTCCCAAAGTTGGTTAATTAAAGGCAAAGCTTCCGATTCGTCCTGCCAAAACATTCCTCGCCAGTTAACATCTAAAATTACTTTGAGATGATATTCTTCTGCTAGTTCTAAAGCACGAAATACTGCGGCGCGAGTTTGAGGATAAGCTAATTCCAGAGTGCCAATTACTAAAAATTCGGCATCTAAAAATAGTTTGGGCGGTAATTTATCGGCTTGAAGATAGGCATCGGCAAACTTATCAGGCTGGCGATCGCCAAAGCCGGCAAAAGTGCGATCGCCTTTTGTCGAGCGAACTACATACACTTGTCTGGTTGGAGCATCCTGGGAATGTTGTACTCCAGATACATCTACGCCTACAGTCTCTAAAAGCTTTACTAACTCGTCGCCTTCAGTATCTTTGCCCACACAGCCGATAAAAGCAGCAGGAGTACCTAATTTAACTAAAGCGCAAGCAACATTGGCTGGTGCGCCTCCTGGATATGCCGTCCAAGAATCTACTTCTTCCATAGATTTTCCTATCTGGTTGGCGAGGAGATCGAACAATATTTCTCCCAGACAAATTACTTTAGCCAGCTTGGAGGCACTTCCATTACTATTCAATTTCGACTCCTCATTACAAAACGAACGTAATAATCAATATTGTCCCAGAGAAAGATCTGGAGTTAAATAGGTCTATTTACTTAGATTGCTAGCTTGACTGGATGGGGACGTTATAAACGTCCCTACAGTTTAAAGTTCGCCGCGAATTTCTTCTACTACTCCGTCTTTGATCACAACTTCAACGTTCATTTTTTTAACCAGGTTATCTCCTTTTTCCAGTCTAAAGAAGCTTTCCATTTGAGCCTGTACTACTTCTTGCTCTAATTCTAAAAGCTGTATCTGCTGTAGCTGCTGTAAAATCTGATTTTTCTTATTTAAGATCTCGCTCTTTTTTTGATTGACCTGAGTTTGAACACTTTCAATCTGTTTGGATATTTGCGGATTTGCAGGCTGTTTGGCTTGTTTATTGATTTCCTCGATAGTTCTTTTGCCCTGCATATCGAGTTGCTGCATCTGTTTGTCTAATTGAGATACTTGATTTTGCAGTTGTTGTTGAACTTCTTCTTTCCATCTCGTGGTCACGATCGCTTTTACAGTCACGGGACGTTTTAACATCAAGCTTGCAGTTGCGTAATCCATAGTTTTATTTTGCTTAGTTCTTAAGTTGAGTAAATCACAGCGTAAAGATTACAGAAAGTTGTAAATTTAAAATTTGTTACTTCCCGAACTTTTAATCTTTTTACTTGTAACTGAATTTAAATTGAATGTCATCTTTTTTTGCCGAATAACAAACTGTTATTTGCAAGTACGGTTATTACTTTTCAGCAAACATCTCCTCAATTATGTCTCGATATCGTTCTCTAACTACAGGACGTTTGATTTTGAGGGTTTGAGTCATAGTGCCTGCTTCAATAGAAAATGGTTCTAAAATCAGGCGAAAAGTTTTAACAAGATCGTCGGCGCGATAGCCAGGACGATTTTTGATTTCTCGATTCAGTTCGCTACGATATAGATTTTCTATGGCTGGATTATTTAAATTAGCAGAGTTTATACCTTGAGATGATTCACTCTGTTGAAAATCGATATTTTGTTCTTTTGCCCACTGCTGAAGATTATCAATATTGGGAACGATTAAGGCACCGAGCGATCTCTGGTCTTGTCCGACTAGCATAATTTGCTCGATATAAATACTGCGAACGCAGGCATCTTCTATTGGTTGCGGTTCGATATTCTCGCCGTTGGTCAACACAATGGTATCTTTGGCTCTACCTGTAAGTACCAAATCGTTATCTGGTGTCACCCAACCGAGATCGCCACTATCGAACCAGCCTTCCGAATCGATTGCCTTAGCTGTTGCTTCAAGATTGTTATAGTAACCTTGCATCACTTGAGTTCCCCGAATCAATACCAAACCCGTTTCTCCTTGCGGTAAAGTTTCACGAGTTTGAGGATCGACAATTTTAATTTCAGTTTCTGGTAGCGGTTTGCCAGCAGTTCCCCTAACATTGTGAACTGGAGTACGAGCGTTAGTAATTGGAGAAGTTTCTGATAAGCCATAGCCTACAAAAACATCAATTCCAATTGTTTCGTAAAAATCATCGAGATAGCGAGCTAAAGAACCACCGCCACTACAAACGGCTTCAATACCACCTACTGCCGCACGTATTTTACGATACACCAGGCGGTCTGCTAACTTGTGTACTGGTGCGAGGGCGATCGCTTCTAATCTAGCGTTCGCTCTTGCCAAACCAGAAACTTTAAAATGGTCTAAACTAGCGTTGTTAGCAATACGTTTGGCAATAATATAGCGTTCCGAGCGATCGAGGAAAAATTTAACTAGCTTTTGTTGCGATGGCGATTGTTCTTTTAGCTGTTTTTGAATTCCGTCGTGCAGTGATTCCCAAAGACGGGGTACACCCATCATGTATACGGGTTTATGTTCGGTTAAATCTTTTTTAAAGTAGCGAATATTAGTATAAATTTGAGTACAGCCATGAGCTAAAAAGAAGTATTCCCCCGCTCTTTCGTAAGCGTGCCAACTAGGAAGAATAGATAGTAACTTGTCTCCTGCTTGCGGTTGAAATATGGTTTCGATCGCGTTTACCTGATGTAATAAATTGCCATGAGTGAGCATGACACCTTTGGGTTTACCCGTTGTTCCTGAAGTGTATAGTAAAGTTGCCAAAGTTTGTTTGTCTTGCTGCACCGACTGCAATTGACTTTCTTTGCCTAAATCGATTAACTGTTGGTAGTTGAGAACTTTAAGCGATTCGGTTGACTCTGGTTGTTCGTCTGAAAGTAAAATAACAAACTGTAAAGATAAATCCTTTAGTTGAGAACGTAATTTAGTCCATATTTTAAGGTTTTCGACGACTAAACTAGTACTATCGCTGTTTTGCAGAATATAAACTAATTCTTGCTGTTCTGCACCAGCAGAACGCACTACATCTACTCCTCCTGCGGTCATAATAGCGCGATCGCCAATAAACCAACGGGGGCTATTGTCAGCAAAAAATGCCACCTTATCCTGGGGTTTTAATCCCAATGCCTGTAAACCAGCCGCAAAATACCCAACTTGCCTGTTTAACTCGCGATAGGTTATTTTTACTTCGGGTTTGCTATGGGGATCGTGCAGGGCAACTACATCGCCAAATTTTTCGGCAGTAATAGGCGTAATTTCTGTTAGCGACTGGAGCGAACTATAGTCGATAGACATAGGTGATACGACTCGATTCATAGGAAGTACTAAATGATTCGTCAAACTAAGTTATTTTTAAAAATTTAGTCGTTTGTATGGTTACAGATACTAAATATATATATGGGCTAACCGCTCTTTATCTGCGATCGAGTAGATTATTTACTGGCGATCGATAAATAAAGATTGATTTTGTTTGACTAAATAGTAAATTGCTAATTTTAACCAACTAACTACAGTATTATAATAGCCCTAGCCATTTAGCGATCGCACGAGCGAGTATATAAAAATCAATATAGTAATCCTATTGTCTTATGCTTTTTTTATCTAGCTATTTGAACTTCTAGCTCTTTGTTACTAGCAACCCGTACCAGTTGTTTTTGTAGTTCGATAAACCATTTTAGAGTCACGAGATTAATCCATCCTTTTTGAATAATAATCTCCCCAAACTTTTTCTCAGTTAATCTTTGATATTCTAAAGCCTCGGCAACTTGGTCGCGATCGAGCAATCCCGCTTTATTTAAGTATTCTCCCAAACGCAGTTGACAGTCGAATTCAATTAGCTGTGGTAATTCAGCGGCAAAAAAATCGACTGTTTTTGAGTTGAGATACCCCTGTCGAACTACTAATTCACCAAAGCGATAACAATTGCTATTGGCTTGCAGACGCAAAGTTTGTCTGATTTGGCTAGATGATAGCAAGCCTGCCTGCTGTAATAATTCTCCTAAAGGCAAACATTGAATTTTGAGTTCGTAAGGAAATCGATAGCAAGCAAACTTTTGTTTGCCCACCGACCAGAAAAAAGGCAAACTGTCAACTAAATATCTCTTCCACAGCCGCTGGGGTTCGCTATAGAGGCGATAAAGCCACTCTAAACCACATTGGCTCATCCATTTGGGTGCTCTGGATTTGTGACCTGCCTCAAAATCAATAGTCGCGCCAATAGCCAAAAAGATATCGATTTTATTTAACTTATGTTTGTATTTAGCAATCCATTTTTCCTGTTTTGGTGCGCCCACCCCAATTGCTAACACGTTAGCTTGAGAAGCATTGATGCGATCGATGATTTCTTGACATTCTAGTTCGTTTTTTTCAAATCCAAAAGAAGGTGATAGAGAGTCAACAATAATATTTCTACCAATTTTTTGATTGATTTTTACTTGGGCTTGTTGGGCGACTCCTGGCTTACCACCTAACAAAAATATTTTGATTTTTTCGTTGTGTTGGTTATATTTACAAAAAGCAGGAAAAAAGTCCGAGCCTGAAATTTTTTCTTTAATTGGACTGCCAAGAAAATAGGAAATATACTGAATTATTTTACTATCACAAACTCGATAGTCAGAATGATAATATGCTTTAAGTAATTCCAGATCGCTTTGCAATTTAACTAAATGATCGACGTTAGGAGTTACCACTACCCCGCCATTAACACTTAAGTCTTCTAGTAGTTCATTAGCAGTAATATTATGAATAGATACATTGAGTAAATTAACTGTATCTAAAATTGTGTACATAAAAGTTAAAATGTTTGATACTTACAATATTTTGATTTTGCTCCAAGTATATTACCTAGAGTTGTTACCAGTATAAATAAGTTATGTCAGATTGTTTTCTATATTTGCCCAACTAATTAACTATTTCAATAAAGCTTTACCACTTTGATACAATTTCCGTGCATAATCAGTCCAGGTACCCTGTCCCCAATAGCGAAAACAGCTAGTTTCAAGTAGCAAGACATATAGCAGTGCTTCTTGATACTCGGCACTTTTAGTAATTTCTGGATCTTCAGCTACCAGAGAATCGTATTTGGTATGAAACATGGCACTGAGTTGATTCATCGGTTCGAGAACATTTTCATAACCTTTGACCCAGCTTAAGTCATCCGTCCAGGACGCACCATCGGTATGAAATCGGTCGTCGGTAGCGGTCAATTCTTCGATAGCCTTAGCTACTGCTTCTGGTGTGGCTGTATCGGGATCTACTTTTTGCCAGATTTTGTGTTGTCCTGCTGCCTGACAGATGGGATAATTATTGGGAGCGGCTCCAGCAGCTTCAATTAGTTCGATATATTCCGTACCGTTTAGCCCGACTACGTCGCTGTTATCTTTAATTTCATACCAAACAGGTTGAAAATCACGGGCATACTCGTTCATCATTACGCCGCCATTTTCGCCATCGGCTATTTGAGAAACGCAACCAGGTACGGAGACATTACCAATTTGCTGTCTGTTTCTGCCTTTAGCTTCGTGATAGGGCTGCATTTGAGCGACTAATTTGGTATCCGAACCTTGAGTTTTAATCAATGCAGTAATACTAATAGTTTCGCCGTTGGAATTACGAGCGACAAGACGATTGGGAATATATTTATCATCGTGGTGCAGTCCCGAACCATCTAACCTTTCTACAGAATGTTCCTGTACCAATAGCCAGCGATAGCCACATTCTTTTAAAGCTTTAATGTATTCGTACAGGGTATCGGGATGATTGGGTAAGTGCATCTCTGGTGGTGAGAAACCTTTTACTCGTTGCAGGGCATCGTAACCAAAAATCGCGGCAAAATACTGCTGCCACGCCCGAATATGCAGTTTGATGTCGGGAATGGGGGTAGAAGGAATAACTGCATGACTCCACATGGTTCCCAAGAATTCGACATGAGGCTGATATTGAAGGTCGCAAGCTAGCTTTTTCAAATTGTCGATAATATCATTGCGTCCCATTTGCTGAATTCCCCACAGTAAGTTACCAGAGTAATCCAACATGATGCGAGGATTGCAGCCATTATGTACCAGTTCGGGTATCCAATCACCCATACGGCTATAACACCAGGCAAAAACATTCGCGTTGTGGTTGTCTCCTTCTCCTTGATGTTCGAGCATATACTGTAAGTTGGAAATTAACTCGCCGTTCGCTCCTGCAGGAATAGTTGGTTGGTGCATGTGTAAGGCGCAAGCAAAACCAGCTTTAATTTTGTCTATATTTATATTGCTGTTGGGTAAAAAAATCGATCGCTCTTGATTTACTAGTGAAGCAATTTCCGACTCCCAACCACAGATATTAGGTAATCCATGACGAGTTATGTCTAGCGGTTTGGAGTTTGTTGTCGCGATCGCCATAAGTATTTTCTTTGATTACTGTCTGATGGATATCATTCTAGATCTAAATGCCGAGTGAGGAAGATTATTTCTGTGTCATTTTCCAATTGCTACTTTTGAACTTTCTACTTGCTACTGTTTTTCCATAACCAACTACCAACTTTAGCTCTAACATTCGGCGTGGTTAAAATTCCCTGACGGGGACTAAATAATAGTGCCAGCAAAAAGCATCCAAACACGACTAAAACTATAGACGCACCAGAAGGTAAATCGAAATAATAGCTTAAATACATACCGCCAATACTGGAAACTGCACCAATTATCGCTCCTAAAAACATCATTTGCTTCAGTTCTCTAACCAGCAAATAGGCAGTAATTGCAGGACCTACTAATAAAGACATAACCAGCAAAACCCCTACGGTTTGCATACTGGCAACTATAGTCAAGGTTATAGCGCAAACCAAGCCTAAATACAGCAAATTAGTAGGTAATCCACAAGCTTTTGCCCCCAGAGGATCGAAAGTATAAAATTCTAATTCTTTATAAAAAAGCCTTGTCAAAATTAAAATAACTGCCGTAATAATACCCGTTTGCCAAACGTCGTCAATAGTAACTCCTAAAATATCACCAAATAAAAGAGCATCAAGATCGATCGCATTAGTTTCTAAAGCAGTAATTAAAATTACTCCCAAAGCCAGAAATGTAGTTAAACTAAGTCCCATTGCCGCATCTACTTTTATAGGCGATCTCGTTTTAATTACTATTACCAGTAAGGCGCTTAAAACTCCTGCGATAAATGCGCCAATTGCTAGATTAATCTCTAAAAAAAAAGCGATTGCCATACCTGGTAAAACAGCATGAGAAATTACGCCGCTCATCATACCCATCTGCTGCAAAATCAAATAGCTACCTACTACCGCACTGAGAATTCCTAACAAAATTCCTATGGCGATCGCCTGACGCATAAATTCAAAACTCAAAGGTTCTATTAGCCAAGTAAATAACACGATATTAAATCTTACAAAAATATAATTTAGCTAAACAATTTAATAAATATTAGTGTTTAATTTAGTTTATCGCTAATATTTATTTCAATTGAGAAGTTTGGAATAATATAAGATATAAAGTCAACCAATCGACTAACAACAAAAATACTATGTCACTAAATAATGTTTTGTTAGATAAATTTTTAGAAGAAGCGATGGGTTTGTCTGTAGAGCAATAAGAAATAGTAAATAATGAATAAATAGATACTCATGATGAAGTGTCTTGGCTACGTTAATTACACTACAATCAATTCTAATAATCATTAAAAAAACTACAATTTTTAAGCTTAATATGCCTCGATCGCTAACTGCTGCTTATTCATTGAAAATCCATAAGCTTTTTTAAGATTTTCTCTAGTTAAAACCTCTTCTCTTTTACCCGATGCAATTAGTTGACGGTCTAATAGTAACAGTCGGTCGTAATTACTTAGAGTTTCGCCTAAATCGTGACTGATAACTAACAAAGTTTTTTGTCGTACCTTAAGTTCGCTAAAAAGATCGAACATAACTGCCTCGGTTTGGCGATCGATATTATTAAACGGTTCGTCAAAGAAAAATAAATCGGCTTCTTGAGCGATCGCCCTTGCTAAAAATATTCGCTGTTGTTGTCCTCCCGACAGTTCGCTTATTTGATGCTGGCGGTATTGCCACATCCCCACTCTTTCTAAAGCTTCTCGCACGATCGACTTAGAAGCAACCGAAGGCTTTCTAAACCAACCTGTATGAGCGATACGTCCCATCATTACCACTTTTTGCACGGTAACGGGATAGTCCCAATCAATTTGCGATCGCTGCGGTACATAGGCAACTCGCTTTAACTGTTTTTTTAGAGGACGAGAACCAAATTTTACAAATCCCTGAGTAGTTGGCACCAGTCCCAGGATGGCTTTAACCAAAGTGCTTTTACCCGCACCATTTGGACCTAATAAACCCGTAATTTGTCCTGGCTGGAGTTCAAACGTTATCCCGCTTATGGCTTGAGTACGGCGATAATTAACCGTTAGATCGCAAACTTCTAAGATCGACATCGGTTGCAAATAAATTTAGAATCATTATCATTTTATAATAATAAGAATCATTATCATTTTCATCAACTAATAAAGGAGTTTGGCTAATGTTAGAACGAGTGCGAGGGAAACAAAGCCTTTTAGGTGTTGCTGTGTTAGCAATGACTAGTTTGACTGGCTGTAATTTCGTTCGCGATCGAAGCTCTGTTTTAGCACAGACAAAACCTACCGTGGTGGCAACTCACAGTATTATTTGCGATTTTGTTGAAGCTATTGCCGAGGATACTTTAGATTTAACTTGTTTACTAAAAGGTACTCAAGACCCCCATACCTATCGTCCTACCCCCAGAGATCGCCAATTGCTCGAAGCAGCGCAGTTAATTCTCTATGGGGGTTACGAACTAGAACCACGAATTAGCGAGTTATTAGCAGCCACACAAACACCAACTCCGAAAATAGCCGTCTACGAAGCGGCAGTAACCGAACCAATTGTTGGCGATCACCATCATGAAGCAGAACACGACGAAGCAGAAGCTGAAAACGAAAATACTTCTGAAACACAAACCACAGAATCATCGATAACCGATCGTCTAGTGCCAGAAGCCAACCAGTTGCCAGATACTCAAGCTGCACCAGAAACTCAAAATTTAGAAGGAGCAGATCCCCACGTTTGGCAAAATGTCGAAAATGCGGTGGCGACAGTAGAATCGCTGCAAACAGCTTTGACTCAGTTAAATCCAGCTAATGCCGCACTTTACTTACAAAACAGCGTGGCTTTAGAAGATCGTCTGTGGTTACTAGATGCCTGGATTAAAAACCAAGTTGCCACTATTCCTGAAGCTCAAAAAATATTAGTTACCGTTCATGATTCGTTTAACTATTATGTTAAGGCTTATGAATTTACCGATTATTTAAGTTTGCAAGGTTTGAGCGATGAGGAATCGCCTACCGCCTCCCAGCTAAGAGAGTTAGCAACTCAAGTTCGACAGCAAGAAATACCAACTATTTTTGCCGAATCTACAGCCAGCGATCGCGTTATTAATAGCGTTGCTCGTGAAGCAGGAGTTGAGTTAGCACAGACGAAGTTATCAGCCGATGGTTTGGGAGAAGCCGATACCTACATCGAGATGATGGTTGATAATACTTGTACTATTGTTGATGGCTTGGGCGGTAACTGCACCCCTTTTGAAAATTAATGAAGAAAGAGGAAAGAAGGAAGAAAGAGGAAGGGATAAAAAAACTTCTTTCTTCTTCCTTATGCCTAAAGCCTAGAGCCTGTCTAATCCAAAGTGTCCGTATTCCAATCGAAAACTGCTGCGATCATTTACCCAACAACAGCTTGGTTTCTGAAGCACCAGCCTGACGAATAACTTTAGTCATCTGGAAACCAGCTAGAGCGATCGCCAGCCACTGAACCAAAATTGAGGACAATACCATTGATAGAGTAGCCGTTTTAGTACCCAGCAAGGGCAAAAAGCTAAACAGCCAACCTTGAGGAAACAGTTCGGGATGGAAACCAATTAGACCGAAACTAACGACTGGCACTACTATCAAAGCTAAAACAGTTGCTGCTGCCCAAATCGCTCTTTTCTGACTGGCGATTGTTAACACTAATTGAGCAACTAAGCTATAGAACAGAATTATGTTGGCTCCGATGATTAGTCCCCAGACGGTAGTAGCAGTATTTTCTTCAACAGGAAAGAGCAATACCGAAGGCAAAATATAAGCCGTAACCATTAATAAATTTATCGCGATCGCCACAGTTGCAGGAGAGCGATCGCCAAATATCAATTCTTGCCAGATTCCTTTTCGTTCTAGCTGATGGCGGTATCTTGCCCAATCTTGTAATGTCTGACGGTGAGGACTTAAAGCAGCAATCAAACCCAAAAAGAAGACTAATAAGAAAAACTGCAACAGCGACAAATTACTCATGATTTGATGAGTCTCGGTAGATTGCAGGGTAAAACCCAAACAAATCGCTACAAACCATCCTGTAATCCAATAGCTTTGCGTTTTACTTAACAAAGTATACTCAGGATTGTGAAAACGGCGTTTTAGAGCCTCCCAAATCCAATACGTCCATAAACCAAGGTTTAAAATAGTCAAACCAATACCGAGACTGGGTGTCGTCCAGAGAGAATGTCCGTAAAACAATAATTCTCTAAAATCTTCGGCGTTGCTGTAAGACAGATAAATGCTTGGTAGATAGGTGGCGTCAGATAAGTAAGTTAAAATTCTGCCTGGATAAAACAGATTGAACCAATCTAAGGAATTGTTGAATACAGTTGAATAGTTACTCATTGCAGCTTGGTTAGCCGTACAGACAAAGAAAGTAACTACACCGCCAAACAACCAAGGTTTAAAACCAGATAAGCCAGTATTAACTAAACTCCAAAGTAGAGCCGCACTGTAAAAGAACGCGCAAGCAGCAACTATTGCCGCATCAAAACCCAGAACTAAATTTAAAGATAAACGCGCTCCCAAACCTGCATATAAATGTAGGGGAAATGCTAGTAAGATTCCCAAATAAAGCAAGCTAGGTACCCCTACAAGTTTGCCCGTTAATATACTGGTAGCAGATTGAGGAGTGAGGCGAATAAAATTTAAGGTGCCGCTACTTTCTTCTTTGACTATATCGGCAACCAGCATATAAGTACCGATAATCAGCAGAGCAAAAATAGCAACCAGACTTAAAAGCACAAACAGATCGAACCATAGTAGTTGCCAATTGATTAACCAATTATCTAATAAGTCGGTCTGGCACAAACTTTCAGAGAGATAGGAATCAGTTCCAAAGCAATAGCGACTGTATTGCGAACCTGTTGAAAGTGGTTCTGGTAACTTACCCAAAAAATAAATTAGAAAGGCGATTTGGGTAACTAAAGACACACTAACCGTAACTATAATATTTCTCGGTTTAAATTTACCTTTTACTTCGCGGAATAGTTGGGGATTCCACTCTAAAAAATTTAGCTTTGGCGTTCGCAGTTGCCGAGGTTTGATACTTTGTTTCATGGTATTAGATTTGGCTAATTGATAATATTGCTCGATGGCAATAGTTTACATAGCAAAAATACTATTCATAATATTGTGGTAATGCTTTAGGAAGCTTGTTTGTGACCGAGTTTGAGAAAGATGCTTTCCAAATCTTCTCGACTACAGTGAAATTCTGTAAGGGGAATATCTGCTCTAACTAGCGATCGCAAAAGTTCGGCACTTTTAGCTTCTTCTCCCGTAAAGTAAACTTTTAAACGATTAGTTCCTGGTATTACCTCCCACTGTTGTACTAAAGAATTTTGGGATAGTTCCCGTTGCAGTGTTTCCATCTTACCCAATGTAGCAATGATAATTTGTTGGCGAGATAAACGCCGATACAATTCTTTTAAAGAAGCACTTTCTACCAGAAAACCCAACTCCATAATTCCCACAGAGGTACATAATTCGGCTAAATCGCTCAATACGTGGGAAGAAATTACTATAGTCATCCCTGCTTCTTGCAGAATTTTAATAATCTGTCGAAATTGCTTTCGCGCCAGCGGATCTAAACCCGATACGGGTTCATCTAATAACAAGACAATTGGTTCGTGAATAATCGTTCGCGCCAGCGAGAGGCGTTGCTTCATACCTCGCGATAGGGTAGAAATAATGCTTTGACGTTTATTTTCTAGCTGGACTAGTTCTAGCACCTCGTAGAGTCGGCGGCGGCGATGGGGTTGGGGTAAGCGATACAGCCGTGCAAAATAGTCGAGATAATCCCAGACAGTAAGATCGTCGTAGAGGGGAAAGTCATCGGGAAGATAACCCAAACGTTTTTTGAGATGGGGATTGGTATCGTCGCGCAGGAGGCGATCGCCGTTGAGATAAATTTCGCCTTTAGTCGGTTCTTCGGCAGCGGCTAACATCCGAATTAAAGTAGTTTTTCCCGCACCGTTAGGACCAATTAAGCCATATACTTCACCGCTTTTTATCCTCAGATCGATTTCATTTACTGCCAGATGACGCTCGAATCTTTTGGTCAATCCGTAAGTAGCGATCGCAAATTCTTGACTCATTTATCTTTATCTTTTAAACCGCTCTGCACTATAAAATAAACTATAGCTTCTAGTAAGTTAAGGGAACTAAATTAAAATGAACTGTGATGTCAAGGATTTGAGTCTGTTAAATTTAATCTACAGAAGGTTTCAAATCCTCAGTTATTATTTCATATCGCTCTGACAAGTTGGCGAGACGATCTAGCATATCTTCTTTAGATAATTTTGAATTTTCAACACCAAGTTTTAAATCTTTAAATCGATTGTTTAAATTTTTAAATTTAATATATGCCGTACGCCTTTTAAATTCACGACGCGACGGATTTAAAAAAGTCAAACAAGCTGCTGAAACTGTTGCCAAAAGTGGAATTAAAACAATAGAATCGCTTTGGTCGTAAAATGTAATTGCAGTAGTAATACTTGAAAGAACAACTGTTGCCAATCCCAATAATATATGAATTATGCCCCATATATTTGCTAGTTTTTTATTATCTTTTATTCCGTTTTCTGTGTCTTGAATAAATTCATCACACCTAATACATATTGAAGATTGAAATTTTTGATAATCTGGATCTTGTCGGCGAAACAACATTAGCTCAAAGCACTAATAATATAATCAATGTATTCGTTAGTTTTTTGAGCGGCTAAATTGGTCAATCCATGATTTTCTTTTATATACTTTAAAGCTTCAATGTACCAGCTTGAAGATAGTTCGAGAGCGCGATTCATTTCGTTCAAACCCTGAAGGAAAAACTCGTCCATAGGTCTAGTACTGCCAGCAATTAAGCTGTACGTTACCATTCTTAAGTAATAGCCAATATCCCTTTCGCATTTAGCTTTTCCTACAGGTGTAGATGCGTACTGGGGTTCTGGTCTTTGAGTAGTGTGAGGATATTTAGCATAGACTACATTTGCAGCTTCTTTAACAAGCAGATCGAAATTATTAGTTAAAGACTGTGCAGCTTGTAAAGAAGCATTAGCCTCACGAGCATTACGATATGACGCTTCTAGCTCATTCTTTGTTACAAATTTGTTTTCGCTATTGTTTTGATTTCTCCCGACTATCCCAGAAAACATAACTTTTTGTTGGTTGCAGTAAAACGCTCCTAATCTAATTATCTTCTAAACGCGATTGCAAAAGCAAATACTCAAAATAGAAAGTTTTGCAAAGAAATAAATAGTCAACTGCTAAGTGCAGTGAGCTTACAGAAGATACACAATACTGCTGATATTGTTAGAAAAAATTTTTGCGACATTACCTTTTCAAAAAGTAGAGAACTTAGAGAGTTTTGACAGCGTCTTACAGGCGATCGCAAATTTCGAACTCCAGATTTTGTTCGCTTAAAAAATCGTAAGTATCGTGGTCAACTATATTAGTGTCGCTGAGTTCCAAGTTATAAAAATTAACCGTTTCGTGGTCGAAATATGGTCCTGCGTGCCAAGTCCCTACTTCTAGTTTGATAAAGCAGTTACCAGGAATACGAAATACGCTCATTTTGTCTATTTCTGGCTGCGGTTTTGGCGATGGGGGACAGACGGCAATAAACCAGTCTTTACCTTCAAGGGAACCCAAACATTGAGTGCAGAGTTGGTGGCGAGTAATTTTATGAAACTTTCTACCTCTATGAGTGAGGTGCATAATATAAAAACGTGGCGTACCGCGATCGAGCTTTAATAGGGCATCGGTTTCATCAAAAAGTTTACCATCAGCAGAGGGAGTAATCAATTGACCGTAAGCTTGAAATTCATCTGCACTAATCCATTCTGCTGATAGCTGTTTGAGGACTGCTGACTGGTTCATATTTATACGGTAAGACTGTACGAGTTTATATTTTCTAGTGGTTCCAAATTACCGAAGTACATTCACTCCACTAGACTTCTTGCACGAATTATAATTGATTACCTCTTCAAGAGGAAAAAGGGGAAAGGTTAAAGCGATTGTCTTGAATGTTAAGTCTAATTTTTTTTGGCGGCGATCGCTAGAGACAATTTCAACTCAGAATAAACCGACATCAGAGTTTAGACTTTGATGTTTCACTCAGCAAACTAGAGCCAAAATTAAGATGAAATTAGAGTCGTAGCTACCACTTCTTCCACTCCAGGGAGGCTAGTTAATAACATAATCTAACCTAACCTTCTACGACTATAACTAGTTCAAATCGCGATCGCTTGAAAACCTCTGGCGCAAGCCAATCGCACTAGCAACTAGGATTGCTTTGTTTGGAACATTCTTGTTGCCAACACTTTTTGAATAGATTAATTTGATACAAATACCAAAAGCGTTTTATATGCCATACAGAACGAGGACTGCCAATATGCTGGTTTAGATATAGCCACAAAAAAACAACGTTTAACTTAATTTTTCTGATCATCTGCGAGATTTCCGTATTTGATAGTTTGAATGAGGATAGTGTGATGCTTCCAATGTGGCAGACAATCCGTTCGATCTTCTTGGTCGGAATTGCGTAAAATTGGTAACCAAATTATTTTCATTTCGGTGTTTTTACGCAGTTTAGAAAAACTCCATCTCTTTCAAAGACGTTTTGCAGTCTATTTAGCTTTGTTACGGCTTTTCTCTAGTAATATCGAGAGTTATTTTACCGCTAAAGTCGGGAATAGGAGCGGCTGGCTTTGACAATTTGACTCTAACTCGTTCTAGTTTGTCCAGGGTCAATAGCTTATCGGCGATCGCATCAATCAAAGTCTCTACTAGAGAGTATTTAGCAGTTTTTATTTCCTGTTTGACTATAGCAATTGCTTCTCGATAGTCTAAAGTGTCTTCTATAGCATCGCTTTTGGCGGCAGGTGTTAAATCTACCCATAAGGTAAGATCTACTTCAAACCACTGTCCCAATATTCGTTCTTCTGGTAAGTAACCAACGTATCCGTAACAACGTATGCCAGTAACTTGAATTGAATCCATTTCTATTTTGTCTTATCGCGCAAGGGTTACAGATTATAAATCTCTATGGGTAAAAGATTTAGCATTTTCACCCGTGTAAGTTGCAGCAATATGTCCATTACCAGTCAGCTTGTATTTATAAGTTACTAAACCTTCTAAACCAACTGGTCCGCGAGGGGGCATTTGTTGGGTACTAATACCTACCTCTGCCCCAAAACCGTAGCGAAACCCATCGGCAAAGCGAGTCGAACAGTTATGGTATACTCCTGCTGCATCTACTCGATTTTGAAAAATATCTGCTGCTTGACTGTCTTCAGTAACGATGGCATCGGTGTGTTTTGAGCCGTACCGATCGATATGTGCGATCGCTGCTTCTAAATCGTCAACAATTTTAATCGCCAAAATTAAATCGCTATACTCCAAACTCCAGTCTGTTTCTGTCGCTTCCGTACAGTCGATAATTTTACGAGTTGCTGTGTCACCTCTTAACTCTACGTGATGTTCCTTCAAGACTGTAGCGACTGTGGGTAAGAACTTAGGTGCAATATCTCGATGTACTAGCAGAGTTTCGATCGCATTGCAGGCAGCGGGATAGTGAGTTTTAGCATCGACAGTAATTTTAACTGCCTTATCGATGTCTGCTGCCGAATCTACATATAAATGACAAATACCGTCAGCGTGTCCTAGAACGGGAATTTGCGTATTATCTTGTACGTAACGGACAAACGAGTTAGACCCTCTGGGAATAATTAAGTCTATATACTTATCTAATGACAGCAATTGAGCGATTTCTTCTCTGGTGGTCAGTAATTGTACGGCATCGGGTTCGACTTTAGTTTTGACTAATGCTTTGTGAATGACTTCAACTAAAGTCTGACAAGAATTAAGAGCTTCTTTGCCGCCTTTAAGAATTACGCCGTTACCAGACTTAATTGCCAAACTGGTAATTTGAATTAAAGCTTCGGGACGTGCCTCAAAAATGATTCCCAACACTCCCAAAGGGCAAGTAACTCTTTTGAGAATTAAGCCTTCATCCAACTCGCGCTTAATTTGACTCGCGCCTACAGGATCTTCTAATTTAGCGACATCACGTACACCTGCGATCGCAGCTTGTAGTTTACTTTCACCTAGCTTGAGTCTGGCATACAAAGCGGGAGCGAGATGATTGGCTTTGGCAGCTTGTAAATCGGCTTGATTGGCTTCTACGATTTCTGAAGTAGCGGCTTCTAGCGCAGCGGCTATTTCTTCTAAAGCTCGATTGCGGTCTGCGGTTGATAACACGGCAAGTTTACTCGCCGAGGCGCGTGTTTGTCGGGCAATGTCTGTTAGAGAAGATGTTATTTTAGAAGCAACCATACTTAGATACTTATAAGCTGCATCCTTTATTTTAAGTTATTTGCGCCTAACAATAAAATTAAGTTAGGCAGACATACATAGCGATCGCGCCAAATAAAATTTATGTCAGTTTCAATTTCCCGTCAAAAAACATCTCGTTTTCAAGACCGATGGACGTATTTTCCTTTTGGCATCTTATTGTTAATGAGTTTGCTAATGGTATTCGGTAGCTTGTTGAGTAAAACCATAATCTCTGAAACTCTAACTATTAATTCTGAAGAATCTATTACTACCGATCCGATCGAACTTGAAGCCAGATTCATCGGTGCCTTACGAGTAGATGTTAGAGCCGCTATTCCTACCAATCACTGGCTGGTTTACGAAATACAGATTTTGGATACCCAGGGTAACTTAATTGCTTCTGCGGTTAAAGAAGCCTGGCGAGAATCGGGAACTTGGTACGAAGACGGACAAACTAGAACTTGGTCGGAATCGGATTTGCTTGGTGGTTTGGATGTTAATGCAAAACAACCAGAAGAAATTGTTATTGGCGTGGAAATTTTGGAAATGGGAGACACATCGGGAACGGAAGTAGATCTAGCAGTGCCGTTTAGAATTAAAGTACAAACAGGAGTTATCGATACTCGCTATTTTTTCCCTGGTTTTATCGCTCTTTGCGGTTTGGGTATAGTTTCACTCATCGCTACTCCTATATCGGGTAAGAAAATTTTAGACGTTCGTAAAAACGATAGCGATCCTGGTGGCAGAGTGGTAACGGGGGGAAAAGAGCGTCTGCTTAAGATCGATATCAAAGTAAATTTGGAAGTAAACACACGACGTGCAAACTCATTGCTCAATACAGATATTACTCTTTCAGTAAATAACCTTTATGGCGAACGTATTTTTCATCGTAGTTATTCAAAAGTAGTAGGATTTGCCGCGAGTGATGAAGAATTTAAAACTGCTACTGTCAAGTTGGAAGAATATTTAGTTCTAGAAACTCGCAGTTCTTATGGTTTTCAGGTACGAGTTACCCCTGATGAACCCGTAGAACGGACATCATTAACTGTTCGTGAGGGTAATCGTACTTTGGGTGAAGTTGAAGTGACTGAAGTAGGCTCTTTTGCCACTTCTACAAATTGAAATTGGAGTATTGCTTAATGTTAAGTAAAATCTATACGATTATCGCTCTGGCGATCGCTATTTATGTCTTACACTCTGCCTATAGCAATCGTTCGGCTCTAGTACTGCGCCAGGAAAATCAACCTCAATATAATCCCCGTCATGGAACTAGAATCTCAGGGTTTTATGTAGGCGGTATTTGGCGACCTAATCCCACTCGCTCTAGTTACGGTAGTTTTCGGGGTGGCGGTTCTGGTTCTGGCAAGTAAGTAAAGGGCTTCTTGCACGAATCATTATTGACTACTTTGGCTAAGGGAAAAAGGTTAAAGGTAAACGGTCAAAGAAAATATAGTTCTCTTTACCCTTCCCCTTTTACCTTTGACCGATTGACGGCTCTAAAGAATGATTATTTAGAAAGGCTGGGTTGTGTTACGATTTTAGTATCATCATCAGTCTTTTCTTGGCTAATCGGCATCGTTCGGGTGTACGCATAGCCTCGTTGCAATAGAGTTGCTCCACCCAATGGTTCGACAAGATTTGAGTCAAAAAAAAATGCCCCTATATCTTGTCATTTCTGAGGAATTACGAGAAAAGATTATAGGTGGAGAATATGCTCCAGGAGAGCAACTACCAAGCGAATACGATCTGGGTGAAATTTTTAAGGTCAGTCGTACCACAGTAAGAAAAGCGATCGCCAACTTGGTCAATCAGGGATTGGTAACTTCTCGGCGCGGCAAAGGAGTTTTTGTTAGAGAAAGCAGCAAAATAACTCTTGCTCTATCTAACCCACTGACTTCATTCGAGGCAGATTTGGCTCGTCAGGGAATAGTTAGTAATGCTAGCACCATTGAATTAGGAAAGATTCAAGCATCTCCTGAGATAAGGTTACGTTTGAATTTATCGCCAAAAGAATCTCAAGTGTATCGCCAACGTCAAATCATTTCTGTAGGCGAATCTCCTATAGCTTTAGATACTGCCTATTTTCCTCTAGAGGTTGGTGAGGTTTTGGCAGAGCAACTACAGTCTGGCTTCACCTATGCCACTCTCGATCGCTATGGATTTACTCTCAAAAGAGCAGAGATAACTTTAGAGTGTACCCGCGCTAATCCCCAACTAAGTAAATATCTAAATGTTGCTATTGGTGCGCCGCTTTTGGTCTATGAATACGCCGTTCGTACTGTAGGCGAGGGAATAGTAGCTTGTGGTGAGACTCTCTCCAGTGCCGATCGCATGTGTTATTCTGTCGTTCTCGATCGCGACTAATGCCGCTACGCGGAAGTAGAAAGTAGATTCGAGACCCCGCGTCGACGTAAGGCGCAAGGGAATGCTCGAAACAGAGTAGCGAGTAAATAATTTTACAAAATGTCCTAACTTCAGCTTGATTGCTATAAGTCAGTGTTTGGTTGAGTTTAGTAAGTCCAAACACTTAGATTATGTTCGACACGCTAGGAAACGAGGGTTTTTTCTGGCTCGGTTTCTCTGAGTTTCTCAGCTTCCAGCATGGCAAGTTCTTCGTTTAAACCGCGATAGAGGCTAAAACACATTATCAATAGCACGATAGCAAAAGGCAAGCCCGTAGTAATAGAAGCAGTTTGTAAAGCCTGTAAACCTCCGCCAAGAAGTAAGGCTGCTGCTACAACTCCTTCAGTTACTGCCCAAAAAACTCTTTGAGGGACGGGAGAATCAATTTTTCCTCCCGAAGTCAAATTATCTACTACTAATGACCCTGAGTCAGACGAAGTGACAAAAAATACGGTCACTAAAATAATGCCGATAAAAGAGGTGATGGCAGTTATGGGAAGTTGCTCCAACATCACAAATAGGGCAGTTGCTACATTTTCCTCTACTGCCTGGGCAATAGGCGATCCCTCCTGACTCAGTTCCATAAATAGTGCCGTACCGCCAAAGGTGGACATCCATAAAAAAGTGAGCAATGAAGGTAGCAGCAGTACACCTAAGACAAATTCCCTAACGGTTCTGCCTTTAGAAATACGAGCGATAAAGATCCCGACAAAAGGCGACCAGGATACCCACCAGCCCCAGTAGAAAACCGTCCAGCTATTTTGCCAATCAGTTTGCTCGAAGGTTTCCGTCCAAAAACTAAATGTCGGCAGCATGGCAAAATAAAAACCCAGAGTTTGCACAAAGGAACCAAGAATAAACAACGTCGGTCCTGCTAGTAAGACAAAGAGCAGAAACAAACCAGCCAGAATCATATTCAGTTCGCTCAAACGACGTACGCCACTATCCAAACCAGATACCACTGAGGCAGTGGCAAAACCAGTAATAATGGCAATCAGACAGACTTGAATTGAAGTATTTTCCGCTAGCCCGAATAAAAAGTTGAGTCCCGCATTGACTTGTTGTACTCCCAAGCCCAAAGAAGTAGCCAAACCAAAAAGAGTCGATGCCACTGCTAAAATATCGACTACATTACCCATCCAGCCATAAATGCGATCGCCTATTAGCGGATAAAATACCGAACGAATGGTTAGGGGCAAGCCGCGATTGTAGGCAAAAAATCCTAAAGACAAGCCAACTAAAGCATACACACCCCAGGCATGAAATCCCCAGTGAAAAAAAGTAACACCTAAAGCTTCTTGTGCCGCCGCACCTGTTTCGGGCTGGAAGCTAGCAGTTGGTGGTGATTGAAAGTGATAGACTGGTTCGGCAACGCTCCAAAACATTAGCCCAATCCCCATGCCCGCGCTAATCAGCATTGCCAGCCAAGCGAATAGGGGGAAGTCTGGGCGAGCAGTTTGTCCTCCCAGCCGAATTTTGCCAAACTTACTCAGAGCCAGAATTACTACTACGGTTAGATAAATACTGACGACTAAAATCATAAACCAACCCATAGCGTTGGCGATAAATGTCTGTAAATCGCTAAAGGCTGCTTCGGCTGGTTCTTGAAAGATAAGTGTTACTAGTACAAATAATAAAATTAGTCCTGCTGAAACAAAAAATACTTCGGGGTGAATATCAAACCCCCATCCTTGTATATTTGTATCTCCAGGAATTCGCCTTGAAGAATTAATGCTAGAACGAGGCTTTTTCGTTTTCACAGTTTTCTCTCCATAAATATAGGAAGTGTAAACTTTAAAAAAGATATAAACAAAATAATTATAAACTAATGAAGTATTATTGATTTTTAAAGCAATCGCGTCTAATAAACTTTTTTTTCTCTTCGTTTTTAATTCAGTAGTTATAATTATTGCCAAAATATTCAATCATCGAACATAAGTTTAAACATGAATACCAAAGCAAACAGGTTAAATAATCTCCGCATTATTATTTGGCAAAACTCACGATTCTCTGACAAATAAGATAAGTTTTCTAAAACTTAATTGCACGACCCAAAACTAAGCCTTTCTCATTGATGGATAGAGCTTGAGTTGTTTTAATTCTTTTTACGCCTTATAAAAATTTTAAACTGTAAAAAAGGAGACATTTTGACAAAAAAAACAAAAAATCGACTTTAATAAAATTTAGATTTTAAACTTGTAATTACAAGTCGAATTAGTTAAGCTAATTTTACGTTGTGCGTGTCGATTTTATAAGTTTAATTTTGATAACGCCTAACAAAACTTGAGAGTCAGCATACGCGAACGTTTTCGTAGGTGGAACAGCCACTGTCTAAATATTTCTAAGTTTTTTTGCTAGTTACCATAATGGAGAAAGTATTAGCGCGTCGCAGCGATAGCAGCATTGCCAACAGTAGCCAGTTTGGAGATGCGATCGCATCTTTAAATAACTCTACGTCAGATGCTGTCGGCTTAACTGCCGAGGCATATACCAGTGAAGAATTTTTACAACGCGAACGGCAAAGTATATTTACCAATCGCTGGATTTGTGTAGGCTTGGGTGCAGATTTACCCAATGTGGGCGATTTATTTCCCGTAGAAGTAGCTGGAATGCCCATCGTCTTAGTACGCGCTCCTCAAGGAGAAATTCGGGCTTTTCACAATATATGTTCGCACCGAGGTTTGCAGTTAGTTACCAAACCCTGCGAGCAGCAAAAACGGATTCGTTGCCCTTACCATTCCTGGGCATACGATTTAGAAGGTCAACTCAAAACTACACCTCACTTTGGTGGTTACTGGCAGGACACCTATGAAGGATTCGATCGCGCTAGCAAAAACTTACAGTCAATTAGGTGCAGTCAGTGGCTCGACCTGATTTTTGTCAATTTGGGTAACAATGCACCACCACTAAAGGATTACTTACAACCAGTTATCGATCGCTGGTCGGTTTACGACTTAAGCCTGCTGCGTTTCGGAAGAGAGCTAAAGTTTGAGTTTGAGGCTAACTGGAAACTGGCAGTAGAAAACTTTTCCGAAAGTTACCATTTACCCTGGGTGCATCCCCAGCTAAATAACTGTTCTCGCATGGAGGATCATTTCAATTTTGAAGTGGGAGAAAATCACGTCGGTCAAGGAAGCAAACTCTATCGCATTGGAGCGATGGGCAATCGCACTCTGCCTGTATTTCCCAATTTGCAAGCAACCGAACGAGAAACCGTAGCCGAATATATTTCCATCTTTCCCAATCTCATGTTGGGCATTCATCCCGACTACTTTTTAGCTTTAACAGTCGATCCCCTCAGTCCGAGCCGTTCGGTTGAGAGAATGGCATTTTATTTTGTAGGCGATGGAGCAACCGATAACCGATATGAAGCTTTACGCCAGATTCCTATCGATCTGTGGAAAATTACCAACGATGAGGACTTGGAAACTATAGAACGACTTCAGAAAGGCAGACATTCTCCTGCTTTCAGTGGTGGTTGTTTTTCTCCTGCTTTAGAAATTACCGTTCATCAATTTCAACGTTTAGTCGCTGAGGCGATCTCTCAGTAGAACTTTCTTTAGAACGCTTCGATCTCTTTTAAACTTTCGATCTTGTAGACATGGAAAATAAAGCAAAACTGGTAATTATTGGAGCGGGAATAGTTGGCTGTAGTACGGCATATCATCTAGCAAAACTAGGCTGGCGCGATATCGTAGTTGTCGATCGCGGTCCTTTATTTGCTACTGGTGGTTCTACCTCTCACGCACCAGGTCTGGTTTTTCAAACCAACTCTTCTAAAACCATGACCAAACTGGCAAAATACACCGTAGAACTATACAGTCAGCTACACACCGATGAAGGGACAGCTTTTTATGACGTGGGTAGCATTGAGGTGGCATACACCGCAGACCGTTGGCAAGAACTAAAACGCAAACTAGGATGGGCAAAGTCCTGGGGTATTGAAGCAGCGATACTTACTCCCGCCCAAGCAAAAGAAAAAATCCCCCTCATCGACGAAACCAAAATTTTAGGTGCCTACTACGTTCCCAGCGATGGCATTGCTAAAGCAGTAAGAGCGGCTGAAGCTCTAGCAAACTTGGCGATCGAGGCTAATGCTGCTAAATTCTATGGCGATACGCGGGTATTAGATATAGAAGTAGAAGCAGGGCAAGTTAAAGCGGTAGTAACCGATAGAGGAAAAATTACCACCGATAGAGTCGTAGTCTGTGCGGGTATTTGGGGTCCTTTGATTGGCGAAATGGTAGGGGAAACCATTCCTTTAGTTCCCGTACAGCATCAGTATGTTAAAACCTCTCCCGTCTCAGAGTTAGCAGGGGAAACTCGCGAGGTGGTGCATCCCATCCTGCGCCATCAAGATAAGTCGATGTATTTTCGCCAGCATGGTGACTGCTACGGTATTGGTTCCTACCAACACGAACCTTTATTAGTAGATCCCAAAGATATTCTCTCTAATAAAAAAGCACCAGTGATGCCTTCGGTGAAAGAATTTACCGAAGAACATTTTCAGCAGGCATGGCGATCGACAGTGGAACTGCTGCCTAGTTTGGCTGGGACGGAGCTACCTTACAAAATCAACGGCATGATGTCTTTTACCCCTGATGGATTTCCCGTAATTGGTGAATCTGCTTTTGCTAGAGGTTTTTGGGTAGCCGAAGCAGTTTGGGTAACTCACGGGGGTGGTGTGGGTAAGATGGTTGCAGAATTATTGACTACGGGAATTCCCAGCCTCGACATCCATGAATGCGATATCAATCGCTTTACCCAAGTTGCTAAAAGTCGCGAATATATCTGGGCGAGTGCGGCACAGCAGTACCGAGAAGTTTACGATATCATTCATCCTCTGGCACAGCAGAATCATTCTCGTCAACTGCGTTTGAGTCCTTTTCATCCTCGCTTGCAAGAGTTGGGAGCCGTGTTTTTTACTAGTGCTAACTGGGAACGCCCTCAGTGGTTTGAAGCTAATACCAACCTATTAGAAAAATACTCTATTCCCCAACGTCAAGGCTGGTCGGCTCAAAACTGGTCGCCAATACAGGGTGCAGAGCATTTAGCAACTCGCGAAGGAGTGGCACTTTACGATCTGACACCGTTTACTAAGCTGGAAGTTACGGGAGAGGGAGCTTTAGCATATCTGCAATACCTGTGTGCCAATCGTATTAGTTCTACCGCAGGTAAAGTGACTTACACTTCGATGCTCGATGCCAATGGTGGCATCATGTGCGACCTAACCATTACCTGTTTGGGTCGAGAAAGATTCTGGGTAGTAACTGGCGGTAGTGTGGGCGAACACGATCTTGCCTGGATGAAGTCTCATTTACCTAAAGATAATTCGGTGTGTATTGCTGATGTCTCTGCTAGCTATTGCTGTCTGGGACTGTGGGGACCTCTAGCACCAAAAGTATTAGGAGCAGTTACCGATGCTGCTTGTGACGATGAAAGCTTTCCTTTTTTCACAGCACAACAAATCTATATTGATGCCATTCCTGCCTTAGCAGTGCGCGTTTCCTATGTGGGCGAGCCAGGCTGGGAAATTTATGCTCCTACCGAATCTGGGTTAAAGCTATGGGACTTACTCTGGCAGGTAGGTCGACAACACGGCATCATTGCTGCTGGCGGAGGAGCATTTGAGACTTTACGCTTGGAAAAAGGCTATTTACTTTGGGGTGCGGATATTCATACCGAATACGATCCCTACGAGGCTGGCTTGGGTTTTGCCGTCAAACCTAATAAAGGAGAATTTATCGGAAGAGAAATGCTACTCCAGCGTCAACAGTATCCCAGCCGCAAACTCTGTTATTTAACCTTAAACGATCCTAAAGCGGTAGTTATGGGGAAAGAGCCGATCTTAGCTGGTGAAAAAATCTTGGGTTACGTTGCCAGCGCGGGCTATGGTTACAGTTTGGGTAGGTGCGTACTCTATGTCTATTTGCCTATCGGTTACGAACAGCCTGGTACTACTGTAGAAGTAGAATACTTTGGCGATCGCTATTCGGCAACGGTAACAGAATCGAATTAACTAATATTTTAGTTATTCATCCTACTAAGAAAGGTTTTTAGGCGATCGCACTGAGGATTGGTCAATACTTCTCTAGCATCGCCTTGTTCTTCTACCACTCCTTTGTTGAGAAAAATAACTCGATTGGCAACATCGCGGGCAAAGTTCATTTCGTGGGTAACTACTACCATAGTCATCCCTTCTTCGGCTAGCTGCTTCATTACCCTCAGTACCTCTCCCACTAATTCGGGATCGAGCGCGCTGGTGGGTTCGTCAAATAACAGTATTTCGGGTTTCATACACAAACTGCGAGCGATCGCTACTCGCTGTTTTTGACCCCCCGATAGCTGTTCGGGATAGGCTGTAGCTTTACTACTCAAACCAACTTTTTCTAGGTAGTGTAAGGCGCGATCGCGACATTCCGATTTTGATTCTTTTAATACCTGCGAGGGAGCGAGCATTAAGTTTTGCAAAACGCTGAGATGGGGAAATAAGTTGAATTGTTGAAACACCATACCGACTTTAGTTCTTAACTGCCGCAACTTTGAAGAACTGATTTTTGGTTGAGAAAGGTCGATATCCATTACCTTTAACTCTCCTCCATTAATTGTCTCCAAACGGTTACAACAGCGCAGCAGTGTACTTTTACCACAGCCAGAAGTCCCAATTATGGAAACAACATCCCCTTTATGCAAAGAAGCAGTTATACCCCGCAGCACTTCTAACGAACCATAGCTTTTTCTTAAATTGTTGAAGGAAATAACGGGAGTAGCAGTTGATATTGACATTATTTTATATACAAAACTCTATTAATAATGACATTATGACAATAAATTAGCTAAATATTTTTTGCGCAATTGTTCGATAGATTACATTATTTATATTACTTCAAAGGCATAATCTGCTCAACATAAAAATAGAGCAATATTTAACTATAGCTGCCATAAAACATTCAATATGCTTCAAGATCGAGCCTATCTTCAACAAAACTATTTAGCTCGCTCGCTTATTGTATTAAAAATTAATAAAAGACCAATTTTAAATTTTTGAAAAACTTTTTATTATGAAAACCCAATTTAATTAATAATTGTTGACAAACAAATATAAAGAGAAGTTTTTTTGCTTTTAAAGATTTAGTAAAAAGTAAAAACCCAAAATTATGAATAAAAACAGCTTACAATTTTGGTTGCGGAGAATAGGGCTAAGTGCGATCGCACTATTGTTAGCGATCGGCATTCACTCTTATTTATCGCCTCTAGCGGCACAGGAAGTTTTAAAGGTAGGAACCGAACCCGCTTTTCCTCCCTTTGAAATGCAGGCACCAGACGGAAAGGGTTTGACTGGATTTGATATCGATCTGTTTAGAGCGATTGGGGAAGAAGCTAATTTAGAAATTCAATTTCAAAGTATGCCTTTTGATGGGCTAATTCCAGCTTTGCAGTCTCAGACAATTAACGCGGCGATTAGCGGTATGACTATTACCGCCGAACGCGCTCAGACTGTTGATTTTTCCCGTCCTTACTTTCAGTCGGGTTTGGCGATCGCGGTAAGGAAAGATAGTAAGGATGAGATTAAGAGTTTTGACGATTTAGAAAATAAAAAAATTGCCGTAGCTATTGGTACCACGGGAGCGCAGGAAGCTCAAAAAATATCGGGAGCAGAAATTTCGACCTTTGACAACTCAGCCCTGGCTCTTCAAGAATTAAGTAACGGTAGAGTAGATGCTGTTGTTAACGATGCTCCTGTAACTCTCTATGCCATCAAAGTTGGCAACCTAAATAATGTTGAGGTAGTTGGAGAACTGTTGACCGAAGAGTATTACGGAATTGCTTTGCCTAAAAACTCTCCTAATGTCGAAAAAGTTGATGATGCTATAGATGAACTCCTCCAAAGCGGTAGGTATCGCGAACTATATCAAAAATGGTTTGCAGGAGAGCCAGCTAAGTTACCTTTAGTTGCCCCTGCTTTAAAAGGAGAAGGTGCGGCATTCAGCTGGAGCCAACTGTTCCGCAACCTATTCTGGGGAGCGTTGGTAACTATAATGCTGACGGCATTGTCGGTGTTTTTTGGCACCATTGGCGGAACTTTACTAGCAGTCGCCTCAATTTCTGACTTTAAACCTCTGACCTGGTTGAGCCGTATCTATATAGATTTCTTTCGCGGTACGCCGCTGCTAGTACAGATCTTTATGATTTACTTTGGCATCCCGTCTTTAATACAGAGTATGGGTTTGGACTTTAGCTTCAATCGGCTTCTTGCAGCGGTTACGGCTCTCAGTCTCAATTCTGCGGCATATTTAGCCGAAATTATTCGGGGTGGAATTCAATCTATCGATATCGGACAGTGGGAAGCTTCCCAATCAATGGGGATGAGTTGGCGGCAAACCATGCGCTATGTTATTTTTCCTCAAGCTTTTCGCCGTATGTTACCACCGTTAGGTAATGAATTTATCACATTAATTAAAGACACTAGCCTAGTCGCGATTATTGGTTTTGAAGAACTATTTCGTCAGGGACAACTGATGGTTGCAACTACCTATCGTTCCTTTGCAATTTATACTGCTGTGGCTTTGGTTTATTTGCTACTAACCTTTATTGCTTCTAGAGTATTTAGCTGGCTGGAAAAACGCCTCGACCCAGTCAAACGCGCCAGCAAACAAGCATCGCCAAAAGGTTCTGCCAAAACAGGAATTGGCGAGTCGTTAACTTAGCTTTCGATTAACGAAAGACAACTACAAACAAATTTAAGGTGTGAGAGTCATGATGAATAATTTATTTAAATTGCTCCCTATGGGTGCAGTAACTTTGGCTGTCTTGTTATCTACGGGCGATCGCCTCAATGCCATGCCCCTGCAAGAATCAGAAGACAAAATGGGGCAAGTCACCAATGTCAATCAGCTAAGAGATGTTTACCCTACCGACTGGGCTTATGAAGCTCTGAGAAGCTTAGTCGATCGCTATGGCTGTATTGCTGGATTTCCCGACCAGACCTATAAAGGTAGTCAAGCTCTAACTCGTTATGAATTTGCCGCAGGATTAAATTCTTGTCTAACCCAAATCGAACGTTTGATTGCTTCTTCTGAGGCTATTTCCAGAGAAGATTTAGATACGATGCAGCGATTGACTACCGAGTTTGAAGCAGAACTTGCGAGTCTTGGAGGTAGAATCGACAATATCGAGAGTCGGACTGCTTTTTTAGAAGATAACCAGTTTTCGACTACCACTAAACTCAATGTAGAGATTGTTAACTATATTCTGGGAACTTTTGGCGACGAAAAGCCCAACGGTGACGATATTGACGACCAAGTTATTTTTAGCAGTCAAGTTCGTCTCAACTTTGACAGTAGCTTTACAGGAAAAGATTTCTTGAGAGTTCGCCTACAGGCAAGGAACGTTACCAGTCCAGCCGTATCTGGCGGTAATAATGCTCTAGCTTTAAATTATGAAGGCGATAATGGTAATAGTTTTGAAATAAATGCTTTATACTACAATTTTCCCATTAATGATAAAATCACGGGTTTCGTCGGTACTAGTGGCGTTGATGTCGATGATTTTTTTGATGTTGCTCCCACGATGGGAATAGCTTATGATGCTCTGAGTCTTTACAGTGCCTACAATAACTTAATTTATGATAATGCCAACGGTGGTGCTGCAGCTGTTGGTTTGGGTTTTGAATTTATCGACTCGGTGAATTTTCAAGTAGGTTATTGGGCAGCTAATCCCGCCTCTCCTGAGTCTGGCAATGGTTTTTTTAACGGTAACTATACGGCTGGTGCCAACCTAAATATTTCTTTATTAGATGAACGTTTAAACATGGCTTTTGCTTATCTTAGAGCCTATCAGGGTGCGGGTAGTGGCTACGATCTTGCTGGCTTTGTCGGAACTGATGCGGCAACCGATCCTTTTGACGATCGCGCCAACACCTCTAATAACTATGGTTTTGCTACCAGCTTCCGAGTTATAGAACGACTGTCAGTTGGCGGTTACTTTGGTTATACTACTGCTTCGGTAACTGAAGGCAATGCTGATGCCGACATTTTAAACTGGAATGCCTACGTAACTTACACCGATTTACTAAAAGAAGGCTCGACTTTTATTGTCAGTTTTGGACAGCCACCTAGTCTAGTTGATTCTGGAGGAGATGCCCTAAATGACGATCCAGATACACCCTATCTTTTGAACGTAGAATATCAATACGCTTTGAACGACTTTATTCTGCTTACGCCTGGCGGTTATGCTTTATTTAATCCTAACGGTGACTCAGATAATAGCACTATTTATGTCGGAACCTTGCGAACTATTTTTAGGTTTTAAAGCATAAAGGAAGTAGGGCATCGCTTTGCTTGGGAGCGGCTTCGAGGCAAGAGAGCATCGCTTGGGTGCAGAGAACAAGAGGATCTAGTAGCCCAAAAATCTTCCTGCACCCTGCCTTTCAAATGTATGATTTTTAGATTTAACTGTAAAGTTAGGTGGGGAAGTAGAAAAATTAGGGAGGTAGGGGAAGACATATCCTTGATTTTCCGTTTCAGTTTTACCAGTAAATCATTCAATTATTAAAAACATACCTTTGTAAGCTGCACTACGCTCCCCTGCTCTTATGCTCGGAAAATTTTAGTGAATTAGTATTAGTCCAGCCCAATCAGAGGATAATTTTAGACCAATTCACTTTCAAAAATCTGACTCTGACAAGATCCATTCGCTCTTTTAAGTCGAGATGGTAAAACTCTCTGGAGATAGTCAATAATCCCATGAGATTTCATATTGCCCACTTTTAGCTCGGTTTGAGGAATTTCGTTAACTAATTGAGCGATAATTGCTGCATTACCAAGACCGCAAGCCATTCCCCAAGACCCCGTACCGACTATAGCATAGCCATTACTACAAAAAGCTCCCACTGCTGCCATACCTTTGTCGTACATCGGTCTAGCTCCCGTCCAGGGCTGAAGTTTGAGTAAATCTTCTGCAGTAACTCGATCGCCTTGGTAGCCATCGGTATCGACTGTAGGAAGCGATCGCTGCAAGACATGAGACATTAGTTCTGGCATAAACTCGATCGCCTTTTTAATCTGTTCGTGCAACGCCCAGCGCACTCCCGAATGGTCGAGATCTAGTGCTTCTTCCCGACCTGGATAGAACTTCAAGCCTCCAATCCTTAGTTCCCAGCTACCTGCTCTAGCACCAACACAAAAGGGATCGAAGTCTGGCTGACGGGGATCGATAGTCTGGGGATTAAAAGTTTGAGCCACAAACGATTCGCTAAATTCCGCACTAAAAAACTCCAATTCTCTAATTTCTGGGGCTAGAGGATCGAAAGTAGCAGGGTCGAGAGCATCTATAAAGGCGATAAATTCATCGTTTGCCGAGAAGGTAGGACTGATAACTAACGGTCCTACGCCATCTTGTTTCCAAGACTTTCTAGAAAAAGGAATGCCACGACGAACGGCTTCTTCATCTACGGGGATAGTAATGCTAGTTCCAGCAATGGGAAACAACTCCTCAGAGAAAATACCCGACTGAGAAAGCAGGCGATCGCAGCCAGTAGTACATATAAAGCGATCTTTCGGCGAACCTATTGCTGTCTCTACTCCATTTTTAAGCACTTTCAATCCCACAATTCGCCCGTCAGAGTCTAATTCAATACCGCAGACTTTTAGCCCTAAACTAAAAGTTACCCCCAATTGCCGCAGCTTTTGTTCTAGTTCTCTTACTAAAAGCCCGCCGTGAATCACTCCCCCAGGCTGCATGGTAATCGCTCCTTGATAATTGCCAGCCTCGTCCAACCGCGACAAAAAATATGGCTTGAGAGCGGGATCGATAGCGATCGCTTCTCGATAACTAATTAGCCTGGCACTACTACTCGCTCCAAATTCCGCGCCAATACGATTGATGCTTTCTACTTCCTTTATCGCTCGTTTTTTTGCTGTCGCGCCTTCGTAAATTCTAAATTTCTCGTTCATTTGCAGACCAGACTTGGCAGCAATTATCGGATTTTTCCGAGCAAACACTTGCCATAGCTCGACGTTGGCAAATCCAAATCTTAGCAGTGCGTCGTCACGAGCTAGTAAGGCAGCAGCATTAACATCTGTTTCCATGCCCTGTTGGGCAAGAATTTGTGCCTGTTCTTCTACATCTGCTTCCATACTTTTGATATAAGCAATAATCGCTTGACGATCTGCTTCGGTGGGTGCAAAGCCTGGATACAACATTCCGCCTTCAAAAACCGAGGTAGTAAAAGCAGCCCGTAATTGTGCTGGCGTTGCTCCTGCTGCTACCAATCCTTCACTTACGGTCATGCTACGCCCGTTACCTTTAGTTAATTTTTCACCAACGCTAAATGCCTGGTCGATAATTTCAATATTTGGTAGGGTTTGAGATCTAGAGCTACTCAACTCAATTAAAGCATCGGCAACTAAAAGCCCTGCCACTCCCGCACCGACAATATAAGTTTTGCCCTGACCGACAGAAGACTGTAGCTGATTCATAGTTTTGGGGATATGGATGATTTTTTACTAACTAAAATGCAGTCGCGCTTAGTTAAGCTATACCGCTACTGTTTGAAAACGTTCTAGCTCAAACAAGCTGATGTCGTGTTCGGTTTCGCCTTTAAGTGCCAAGTCTGCTAAAATACTGCCGATTAGAGTAGTAAACTTAAATCCGTGTCCCGAAAAACCCGCTCCAAAGACTACGTGGGGATATTCTCGATGGCGATCGATAACAAAGTCTTTATCGGGGGTCATGGTATACAGACAGCGACGGGTTGACACTAAAGAACCGTTTGCTTTAGGAATATATCTAGCGATAAAGCCCCGCATTCGCTCGATCCAATCGGGGTCGGGAGTATAGTCTACTTCAGCAGGAGAATTTACTGTGTTCCAGCCGTAGAAAGTCGTTACTTTTAGTCCAGAACCATCATGACTGGGAATACCGTAGGGCATTTCTCCATAGTCTCCATTCATGTGAGCAAAGAAGACGGGAAAGCGTCCTGGTTCATACTCGGCTGGCTGGTCTGGTTCAAAAAAGCCTAGCTGACAGGGCATAACTTTTAAAGGTAGTTCGATTCCCTGTCTTTCCAGAAGTTGTTTTGCCCAACTGCCTGCGGTAATTACGATCGCACCAGCACTGTATGTCTCGGTAGGGGTAGTAACTTCTACCGAGTCGCTGCCAACTTTTATTTCGGTTACGGGAGTACGATCTTTGAAAATAGCTCCTCGCTCGATCGCACACCGAGTATGCGCCAGGACGCATTTAGAAGCTGCTAACAAACCAGTTTCATGCTGATATAGTGCCTCCATACCAGACTCGAACTGAAATTGCGGAAAGCGATCGCCTGCCTCAGCAGCAGTCAAATGTTCGTATTGGAGTTTAGCTCGATCCATGCTGTGGCGTAATTTAGCAAAAGTCGGTTGACTGGGCAGACCAAAATCCAGTCCTCCCGTTCGCACGTATAGAGTTTCTTTAGCCTCTTCCTGCAAAGCGAACCATAATGGATAAGCCGCTCGCATTAGCTCGACATATACGGGATTGTCATATGAATATCGAATAACACGGGAGTAGCCATAAGAACTACCTTGCTGATGATTGAGTTCAAATTGCTCTAGCAACAGAACTTTTTGGTTGGCTTTGGAGAGATAGTAAGCAGCAGCACTTCCCATACCTCCTGCACCTAAGACAATAACGTCAAAGTTTTCGCTCATGTGTTTTCTTTATAAGTTTGTTTACTCGTAACTCAGTCAGAATATCTATATAAACAATTTTTACTTATACAACAATTTAATCTATATACAAAAATAAAAATGTTAAAGCTTATACACTTGTAATTACAAGTTATTTATTGAGATGTTTTTGTAAAATCACTATCTTCAATTAGACAATAAAAAACTGTTAAATCGGTAATTAGTAGGTAAGGGTAGAAAAGCTTACGTAGGTTTCAGAATGTAAATACAGCCAAACCCTATCTAGAACAATTACTTTGACTTAGTTTATAAAACTAAACGTAGTTAATTATTTCAAGCCAGATCTACTTTGTATAAAATTAAGCGCAAACAAATTTTAAACATAAAACTTAGCTGTATGCAATTAAATACAATCGGTAAAACTTTTTTTATCTCAAATATAATTTTCAGCACTTGCTAATTAGATCGCTTCTTCCAAATAATCATCTCAATCATTTTCTTTAAGATCGAAAGAGTTTTTATTTCTGGTATTTAGTTTTTTTATTTTTACTACTGCATTAACAATTGATGCCATCTATGAATTAGCTCTTCGACTGCGATCAGGGCTAACGTTGTCGTAGCCAGAACGTTAGTCATTCTTTGCTCGGCTTGATGTTTAATTAAATAAGAAAGCAACAATACCAAATAAGATTCAATATTTCTGATAATTGCTCTTTTGCTCATTTCTTCGAGTTCGTCAATTAAGGCGATCGCTTCGGTCGTTTTGCACATCAGCACCATCTGCCTTAACTGTACGAGTTCTTCCATTGTTTTTTACCGCATACTCTATTCTTTGAGTTTTCACTAATTTTATTAAAATGCAATAAAACTAGTGTAAGTATCTAGTCAGTATAATTCACAACTAATGCCAAATAAATTACCTATCGCAAGCGATCGCCAGTTAAATAAAACTCAGCGACGATTATTGTTAGTAACGGCGGCGGTTTCTTCTGGTTGTGGGTTAGCAGTAGAGTTGCTTTTAGGTACTCTGGCAAGCTATTTGGTAGGCAACCAGGCTTTGGCTTATGGTGTGGCTGTTGGTGGTTTTTTAGCGGCGATGGGTATTGGTTCTTACCTCAGTCAGTATATTGCTGCCGATACTGCCAGTAAAAAAGCTTCTCAGCAGCAGTTACTTGCAGCTTTTATTAAAGTCGAACTGTTAATTGCACCTCTGACGGCATTATTACCTCTAAGTTTGTTTGCTCTTTTTATTGCCGATGGCTATCTTTGGTTGGGGTTGTTTTTAGCTACGGTTTTATTGGGAATTTTGGCAGGTTTAGAAGTTCCCTTACTTACTAGAGTATTAGAACTAGAAGCAGGAGTTAGAGAAGCTCTAGCAGGCGTATTAGCTTTAGATTACTTAGGTGCTTTGCTCGGCTCGTTAGCTTTTCCCGTATTGTTGTTGCCCTGGTTGGGAATGTTTCCCACTGCTTTTATTCTCGGTGCTTTTCCCGCACTGATGGCGTTTTTTATCGGACAAAAATTTAGCCAATTGCGACGCTGGGGCTATGTAGGTTTGATAGTTGCGATCGCTCTAATAATTTTGTCTCCTCTGGCTACTTCTTTGAGCAACAGGTTAGAAAACGATCTCTATCAAGCTCCTGTAGTGCGTCGCATTCAGTCAGCCGTACAGCGTATCGTTTTAACCCGTCAGGGAGAAGATTTACGGCTATTCCTCGATGGTGACTTGCAGCTATCAACCTTTGATGAATATCGCTACCATGAAGCCTTAGTACATCCCGCAATGAGTGCTAGCGGCGATCGCCAAAAGGTATTAATTATGGGTGCGGGAGATGGAATGGCACTGCGAGAAGTTTTAAAATGGCAGGAAGTAGAGCAAGTAACTTTAATCGAACTAGATCCAGAAGTAGTTAAGTTAGCTAGCAGTTATCCGCAGTTAGTCAAAGTCAATCAAAATTCATTTGCCGATCCACGCGTTAAGGTGATTTATGGCGATGCTTTTCAAATTGCACCCAAGTTACCAACTCAATTTGATGTAATTATTGCCGATTTTCCCGACCCCGATCGCGAAATTATCGCCAAGCTATATGCAGTAGGTTTTTATCGTCGTTTATTAAGTCGCCTCAGCGATACAGGGATACTAGTTACACAAGCTTCCAGTCCATTTTTTGCACCCAAAGTAATTAGCTGTATTGCAGCAACCATAGCAGAAGTAGGTTTAATTTCCCATCCTTACGTAACTAACGTTCCTAGCTTTGGTCTTTGGGGATTTGTGTTAGCGTCGAGACAAAATATCGATGATACCAGGTTGCAGTTGCCCGTTACTACTCGTTTTCTCACCGCAACAAATTTACATCATTTATTTGACTTACCTGGAGACATAACTTTAGATCGAGTAGATATCAATCGACTTTCCGATCCAGTTATTACTCGCTATCAGTCAGATCGTCGTTGGTTTGCATATTAGAAAAGGCACTAGGCACTAAAAAATTAAAGAGAAATTTTTTCTACTTTTAAATCCAATAATTAATAGTTGAGCGGCAGGAGAAATAAATTTATGGTTTGGTTAGTGGCGATCGCAGCAGTTATTGGAGCTATAGTATTACTTGTACTGCAACAAAAGGGTGTTCTTCCCCAAGGTAAAACTAGCCCGCAGCTACCAGCTTTAGAACGCAATATTTTTAACTTAGAAATTGGCGATATCGTTCAGTATTTAGACACAGATTGGGTGGTAGAGGGTAAGCTGACTTATGATGACAATGGCTATATCTGGCTGGAATATTTACTCCAAACAGACGATCGGCTTGCATGGCTGTCGGTAGATGAAGACGATCGCGTAGAGGTAGCATTGCTCGAACCCAATAACCAAATTGACATTAGCGGTACACCTCCCAAACAGTTGACTTATGCCGATGAAATCTATAGTTTAGTTGGCTCTGGTAAAGCTACTATGACTCGTACGGGTACGACTTTAAACCGCACCGCTAGCAAATGTACTTACTACGATTACCGCGCTAATAACAAAGTTCTATCGATTGAAGTCTGGGACGAAGATGTGGAAGTAACTACGGGAGAAAAAATTAATCCCAGAATGCTAACTTTATTACCAGGAGATGGACAGAGAGTTTATGGCAGTTAAAAGAAGCACCGCTTCGCTTGGGGGCAGGGTGCTGAGGAACAGGGGAAAAATCAGTCGGACAAAAAAATCTCTCCGCCCCCTTGCTTAAAAGACTGTCTACTTTTACTAAAGCCTAAAGTCTTTTTTAATAAATCTTGCCAATGCTACGATCGCGCTCGATCTCGATAACCAGGTTAACTAAATTGCGGTTATTAATTAGCGGTGCAATAAATAGTTCTGGATGCAGAGCTTGCCAAAAATATTCAACAAAGCGATCGATTTCGGCATCACTCATACCTGTTTTGCCCTGTTGTTTCATTTTTTGTTCGGCTTCTTTACGCCACTGTTGGCTGAGACGATAATCGACAGGATTGAGTACGATAAGGCTATCTAGTTTTTCCCACAGTGGTAAATAAGCTTTGAGTCTTCGATTGTTATCTCTAGCAAATTGACAATCTTCAGAGGTAGTAATTGGTTCTAGAGGATTCTCGAATACTCTATCATCTATAGGCTGTACCCCTACAAACCAGCCTTCAAACAGCAAAATATCTATCTTCTCTATGGCTTCTGGGGTAGTGCGATCGCCCGCCCCTTCAAAAGCCGATTTATCAAAGCGAGGTAACAAAATAGGTTCGCTAGTATTTGCTGATAAACATCTCTCGATAACCTGTAAGCCCAAGTTTACATCATGAGTACCTGGAGGACCGCGCCAGATTAAACGAGGATCTTGTTGCTGTAGTTGTTGTCTTTCGGCATAAGTCAAATAAAGATCGTCGATGGACAGGATGGCTACTGAATGTCCTAATTGGTTCAAAATTAGCTTTAAAATACTGGCTAATGTGCTTTTCCCCGTTCCCTGTCCTCCTAGTATGCCTTCGATCGAGGTTCTGCCTAATTTGTTTCTAGTTGCGTCTAGCTGCATGGCTAATGGCAACCATAATCTCCAGAGCATGAGTAAAATATCTTCTTGCCGCTCAAATCCCTGGCTTTTACACCATTGAACTACTGGAGTTGCAACTAATTTAAATAATTGCGATCGCGCCTCAAGTTTCTCCTGACAGTTAGCGCGATCGATTCTGAAAGCCTTACATCTGTGTTTATCGGCTAATTCAGTTTTAATTAATTGCTCTATCTCTGCTGCTGTTAGCTGCTGTCGATACCAGTGAGAGAGAATGCTGCTTAAAGTACTAAGTTGTGCCATTACTAAGTTAATTATTAGCGATCGAAATCTACTATGTACACTTTACTGTCTACCATTTACCCAATATCGTTAAACACAAACCTTTTGCTATAAATGAGATATAGGTGATTACTGCGCGATCGCGATCGATAAAGTAAATAAAGTTCTTCTTTAAAAGCAATTTCGAGCGACAATCCGATTGGTGTTACGCCTCATCTTCAGAGAGCATTACTTGTAGAAAAACTATGCTACTAGAAGTTAACAGAATTATAGTTCCGCCAGGACAAACAGTAGTGCTTAACGATATTAGCTGGGATGAATTTGAGGCTATTTTAGAAGATCTGGGGGAAAGTCGCGGTTCTAGAATTGCCTATGACAGAGGACAAATGGAAATCATGACACCATTACCAGAACACGAAGTCAACAAAGTTTATCTGAGTAATTTTGTAGAAATTCTGCTAGAAGAACTAGATATTGAATTTTGTCCTTTGGGTTCTACTACTTTTAAAAATCAATTGATGTCTGTAGGAATTGAGCCAGATAGCTGTTTTTACATTCAAAATGAAGCTGTAGTTAGAGGCAAAAATAGATTAGACTTGTCTGTCGATCCACCACCAGATTTAGCTATAGAAATAGACGTTACCAATCGTACCCATCCAGAAATATATCAAGCTTTAGGCGTACCAGAACTATGGAGACATGAAAAAAATAAGCTGCAAATTTTGCTTTTAATAGATGGTAAATATGTTGAGTCTAAATCTAGTGCCAATTTTCCCAATTTCTCTCTAATTGAAGTCGTTCCTCAATATTTATCATAGTGTAGAACCGAAGGAAGAAACAAGAGAATGAAAGCCTTTCGCAGTTGGGTTAGAGAGCAAGTATAAAGCTATTTCTAGTTTATAGCTCACAATCGCGCCATAGATTATCTTTTTTAAAGTTAACTATTTTCCCATTTTGAGCCAACCAAAAACACGCTTTACCGTTAACTCTAATTCAATCGCATTTAAAGTAGGAAGGAGATCGCTTCATAGTACTATTAAATTGTCTAATCAAATTTTTGTCAGCGATCGCGCTGTAGATCGTAAATAACTTTTTCGGCTAGCCAGTTGGGAGAGCGGTTGGGATGACTAAGTAAAGTACCAGATAAAAGACGATCTGCCGTCTGACGATTGTGTACCAACCTTAATAGCTGCTGGCGCAGTTTGGGACTAACGCGATCGAGTAGGGAGGCGTTGTGGTTATTTAATGCAGGTATAGAGTTTTCTACAGAAGGCTTATAGGAACGTGCGACACGCCAACCAACAAAGCCAGTACCTACTGCCAAACCAATTAGACCAATAGTTTTATTAAAATCATTGGCTGGTTCATTATTGTTTGGGCGATCGCTATAGTCATAATAATTTTGGCTTAAAGTTAGTTCTGCATCTTTAGATTTATAAATTAAATTATCTTCATTAGCTCGAACTGGCAATGCCATTAAAGCACCTGCAATACCAGTGCTAACTATTGTTGTCAAAATTGTTTTAAAAGCAGACATTTGGTGTATGTTTTCTGAAACCAGTTTGTTTTTACATACTATTTTGACAATTAAATATGACAATTAAGTGACATAGATGTGAACTTAAGGTTAATACCAATTTCAACAAAATAAAAAACCCAGGCATTGTCTTTTAAAGAAACTCACAACAAGTTTTATGCTTGGTGTTTGTCTAAAAAAGTTTTACCTGGGTCGAGCGCAAATGAAGGTATTAACCAGGAGTTTGTTGCAGTTCTGGTCTTTCTTCTCCCACGATCGCGCCTTCTACAGGGCATACTTGCAAACATATACCGCAGTCAATACAGGTGGCAAAATCAATCCAGTACCAGTCATGTCCTTTAGCGTTTTTTCCCGGTCCTTCATGAATACAGGCTACGGGACAAGCATCGACACAATCTGCTACTCCTTCGCAAGTTTCGGTGACAATAGTATGAGGCAAAATGTGTTCTCCTTATAAATTTATATTTTCTACTGGCTAGCCTATATTTAATCTTAGTTCCAACTTAAAATACCTGCTTCGCCATCTAATTCTACCGATCGCCCGACGAGTAAAGCAGCATTGACTCCGTCGTGTCCGAAGGGTAAGTCCGAAACGATCGGAATATCTAGATCTCCCAGGCGATCGCGCAACACGGCTTCTATTTTCCAACTTTTGCTGCCTTTGGGTGCATCGCAGCGGCTAAACCTACCCAGAGCAATTCCTTTTACGGTTTTAAAAGCTCCCATCAACCGCCATTGAGTCAGTTGGCGATCGATACGATAGGGATATTCGGTAACGTCTTCAAAGGCTAAAATAGCTCCTGTTAGAGAGGGCTGAAGTGGCGTTTGCAGCAGATGAGTAGCTACAGTAAGATTTGCAGGTAGTAAAATTCCGTTAGCTTTTCCACCACCCCAACCTTGACCTTGTAAGGGAGTGAGAGTTTCGCCGCGCAAACAGCCGAAAAGGCGTTCGAGCGACCATTTTGGCTCTGCCGCTAAAGTAGTCAGTACGGGAGCGTGAAGACTGGCAATACCTACCCTGGCAAGACTCCACAGCAAACAGGTAATGTCGGAAAAACCGATTAGCCATTTGGCAGCAGAATTTTCTTGCTGCCAGTCCCAAGCTTCTAATAACCGCGCACTACCATAACCACCCCTCAGACAAACAATTGCTTTGCACTCAGGATCGTTCCAGGCTGCGGCTAATACTTGTCTTCTTTCGCGATCGGTTCCTGCTAGATATCCATAGCCAGAGCGATAATTGCTTCCCAATCTTATTCGATAGCCTTGCGATCGCCATATTGCCAAACCCGATGCTGCTACCTGAGTTTCTTTTAAAGCACCACTAGGTGCAATAACCGTAACTAAGTCTCCTGACTGTAAAAATGGTGGTAGTTGACAAGAATTAATAGGATGGGACATTAATAACTTACTCAAGTCTTGCGTTGCCGAATTGGTCTAAAACAAAGTTTTATTTTACATAGCGATCGCTCTATATTTACTAATTTAATTAATAAGCTTATAGCTTATAGCTAATGGCTTATAGCTTTTTTTAATTATCAAATATAAGTTCCAAACGCTGCTGCGATTCTTGTAAAGCTGTTTTTGGTGTTTGTCGTTGCAAAAGCGTCGCTTCAATCGCTCTACCCAAATTTTCTGACAGGCGAGTATACTGCGTAATAATTGGACGCGATTTGGCTACTTTCATTTGGTTTAAAAACACTTCTAACACGGGATTTTCTGCTACAAAATTTTGATACTCTGCGCTCTGTTGCGATTTTAAATTAATTGGTAAATAACCTGTTTTTAAAGCCCAAGCGGTTTGAAATTCTTCGCTTAAAATATATTCTAAAAATTTTAGAGAAGCCCGCTCTCGTTCGGAAGTAGTTTTAAATACAAAGACATTTTCGCCGCCAATAACTGCGGCTGGAGTTTCAGCAACGGGTATGGGAAAAACATCATAATCAATTTCAGTTGGCTGTAGCTGTGACAGAGTCCAAGGACCAGTTACCTGCATCGCCGCTCTTCCCGACAAGAAATCATCCAGTTCGTAACCTCTTTCTGGAGAAGACAAAACAGCTGCTTTAGCTTCTACTAAATCTGCTCCTAACTGCAAAGCTGCCACCGTACCGCTATTTGTTAGGTCTGGCTGACCGTTAGCTAGTAAATTTCCCCCCGCACTGTAAATAAACGGCAGCCAGGCAAATACCGTCCATTCTCCCTTACCTAAAGATAATAGAACGCCATAGCGATCTAGGCGACCGTCGCCGTTAGTATCTTTAGTGAGTTTTTTGGCAGCAGCTTTAAACTCCGACCAATTTGTAGGTAGCTCGGTAATTCCCGCTTCGGCAAATAAACCAGGACGATAGAAAACAGCAGCATTGTTGGTAGCAAAAGGAATTGAATAAATATGTTCTTTCAGCTTCATCGAAGCAAACATTACTGGGTCGATATCGTTTTTAACTGGGGCATCATTCAGCCAAGTTTCTAAAGGAAGCAAAGCACCTAACTGTACCAACTTACCAGTGATTTGAGGAACAAACCACAACATATCTGGTGGCTGTCCACTAACGGTAGCAGCAAAAATTTTAGGTAGTTGGGCATCTGGCTGTCCGACATATAAAGCTTTTACTTCAATATCGCTATGTTGCTGATTAAAACTAGTAACTAACTCTTGAAAAATATCGCGATTTTCTGGAGGGTTGATGCCGTGCCAAAAAGTTATTTTCAGGGGTCTTTCTGATTCGATCGTATTGCGATCGCCACAGCTACTTAATAATAATATGCCAACTAATAATAAGGTTAGTATGGTTTTGCTGCCTCGTTTCATAAACTAAAAGATGTATTTAAATTTATTGCGAGCAGTATATAGCATTTAATTAAGAGAGCGAATAGCGATCTCTATTAACCCACACAGTAAAAAGAGCGATTTTGGGTTTATTTCTTTTAACAAATATCGGGGTTTGCGAATATTTAGTTCGGTTTTACTGCTTTGAAGTAGCTCTTAAAACAGCTACGATTTAAACAATACAAATAAATTTTCTCTCTTGAGAGAGATTTCAACGTACGTAATACATAACGTAAGCAAATTAATTTGCTGGTGGAGGTCGTAACAAAAGTGCAAAATTGGTTGCTGCAAAATCTGAGCGATATTCTCAACCGCGATGAGGCAAAATTTAATTTTTTATCGCCTGAGAATAATAGTAAAACGAACGAACGAGATCGAGAACAGCATAGCAGTAAGAACCGTATTGCCTTATTAAAAGCCCAAAGAGAATGGTGCGGTGCGATCGCTACAGTCGAGCAATTACTGTTAGACCGAATCGAGTTTAAATCGTCACAGAACAAGCAGGGACTGATTTTAGCTGCGCCAGTACCGCTATTTAGTAATTCACTAATCTCAACTTACTATCAAACAGCAATATTTACTCCTCGCGCATTTAATAAAGCAGCGTTAATGCCCTGCAAAAAGTCATCCCTGGCTGAAGATAATTCCCAACGGAATTTTGCCTCTACCCTCGAACTACCTTTAATTCCTCAAGATCCAATCGCCAAGGAACAGTTTTGCTTGATTTTGACTGAGGAATTTAGCTTACTGATGGTCTTGGGAACCGACACAGCAGGAATAGCGCAATTTCATTTTACGTTCGAGCCACAACTTATTACACAAGTATGGCTAGCTTTGCGATCGCGCCTGTTGCCTTTCGATTACCATCAGCGAGAAACCTTAGATGGTTTCGTAGAAACTTTTAAACCGACAGTTCCTGACTATCGTTTGGTATCTAGCTTTACCCGCCAACTGCTGCATAATTTACCAGACGAAACTAGTTTTGAAGCGGAAAAAGCCGAGCGACTAAAAACTGTTTCTCATCTGCGATCGCCTGACACTACAGCGGAGTATACAACTGCTTTTGCACCGACACAGTCGGAAGAGCTGGAAATGGAACTGTTACAGGCATTAACTCATGAAGTTCGGACTCCTCTAACCACGATTCGGACTCTGACCAAACTGCTATTAAAACGCCAACAGGATTTTAAACCCAACGTCGTCAAGCGTTTACAAGAGATAGACCGCGAGTGTACCGAACAAATCGAACGTATGGAGCTAATTTTTAAAGCAGCAGAATTTAAATCTACATCTCCTGCTGCTCAACCAGTTCATTTAGTTCCTTTTCCTTTAGAACAGGTATTTCAACAAAGCATACCGCGCTGGCAGAAAAAAGCACAGCGGCGCAACGTGGAACTAGATTTTAGCCTTCCCCAAAAGCTTCCTAAAATTGTTAGCGATCCTGCTATGTTAGATAAGGTTCTGACGGGCTTGATGGAAAGCTGCACCCGCAGTTTACCGACTGGCGGACATATTCATGTCAAAGTTACTACTGCTGGCGATCGCCTCAAACTTCAGGTACTATCAGAACACAATAGCGAGGATAACCCTCTTAAGTCTCTGGGTCAATTACTAACATTTCAACCAGAAACGGGTTGTTTGAGCCTCAATTTGGATATAACCAAAAATATATTTCAAGCTTTAGGCGGCAAACTCACCGTTAGACAGAGACACGAACAAGGCAAAGAATTAACTATTTTTCTGCCTTTAGGAAATTCTGGCATTACTCAAAATTGGCATCGTGCAGCTAAAAATGCTTGACTATAGAGCAAATATCAATTATCGTCTGTTTTTTGATTTGCTCATACATAGTTTGTCTAATTTATAAAACTCCAGCTTTTTCTGTATACGAGATTTAGCAATAAGTTTAAATATTAGTTTGACGTTAAGTAGAATTACTCAATATAATTTTAAATTGAGCATAAAGAGATTTACACTACAGTGTACAGCAGGATTTAAACGTAATTGGAATGCTGGCAAGTTTTATCCAGCATCAATTTTTAAACGAATCAACTTCTCCCCAACTAGAGCAGCTTTTTCAGCGACTATTCAAGACTTCAAAACAAGCTAGTCAAAGAGTTCGGGCTATTTCTCACAGCCTGTATTCTGTTAGTATCAAGCGTATAGGACTTAACTCTATGCGCTATCGAGCCGAAATTATCGATGGCGAATTGAGCATCGAAAATGTGAGCAATGGTGGCACTATTGTTACTTGTACCTTTGACGGCGAAGAAGAACCAATTTAAACTATTATTTTTTAAATCTTCGATTGGATTATAGTTGTGGATAATCTTATTGCGATCGCCGATCTGTTCAAACTACAGGAAAACAAAGTTTTAGAGGTAAAAAAGTTTGGTAGTGGCAACATCAATCATACTTTTTTGGTAACCACCAATTCTACTACCGAACCGCATTTCGTACTGCAACGCCTCAATACTAAAGTTTTTCATCAGCCAGAACTGGTTATGAATAACATTAGCACCTGTTGCAATCGCCTGAGACAAGAACTACAGCAGACACCATTAAAAGATCGCCGCTGGGAAGTTCCTCGCGTGTTAAGGGTAAAAAATAGCGATCGCACCTATTATATAGATTCTCAAAGCTCATTCTGGCGCGGCATTAGCTATATTAGTAATTCCCAATCTTTCGACACGGTTCGAGATACCAAACACGGATGGGAAGTAGGCTATGGCTTGGGAATGTTCCACAATTTAATTGGCAATCTCGATGTAACCCAACTGGCCGATACTTTACCTGGTTTTCATATCACGCCAAACTACTTACAAAACTATCAAATAGTTCTAAAACGAGCTAAAGTCAACAATTCTTCCAAAGTTGATTATTGCCTCAAATTTATCAGCGATCGCGCCGCCTCTGCCGATATTTTAGAAACTGCCAGAGAACGAGGTGAATTGAAGCTACGTCCCATTCATGGCGATCCTAAAGTCAATAATATTTTACTCGATCGCCAAACTCAACAGGCAATCGCCCTTATCGATCTCGATACGGTCAAACCTGGCTTGATACATTATGACATTGGTGACTGTCTGCGATCGGCTTGTAATCTATTGGGAGAAGAAACTTCAAACTGGCAAAATGTATATTTCGATCTCGATCTCGCACGCTCGATTTTACAAGGATATTTATCGGTAGCTAAATTTTTAACATCCAATGATTATCGATATCTTTACGAAGCAATTCGGTTACTAGCATTTGAATTGGGACTGAGATTTTTCACCGACTATTTAGCAGGTAATATTTACTTTCAGGTCAAATATCCAGAACAAAATCTAAATCGAGCTTTAGTTCAGTTTAAGCTAGCGCAAAGCATTGAAGTTCAAAAAGGCGCGATTAAAAACTTAATTCATAGCTAAAATAAGCGGCTGTACTACAGATATTTTCAGAATTTACGCACCTACCGCTATAACGTAGCTGTAATTTCTCGTCTTGGCGAGCGTTCCCCGTTCCCTAAAGCCTAAAATCCCTGATTTTTGGATTGATTGCGTAAGTCATATATTTTATATGCACTCATTCAATCGATTGAAAATAGTTATAAGTAAAGTAAGATGTAAAATTGTATACTAAAATTAATATTAAGCGATAATTTAATTTTATAGGTATAGCAACGAAGAGAATAATGGACGAAAAAGCGATCGATGCACCACAGTCTTTACGTTACGATGCTAAAGCAATTTCGTCTTATTACCGCTATCGACCTTGGCAAGTTATTGGACGAGCATTTTCGATCGTCTGGTTATTCGGTGGTTTTATAATTCGTATTTTGCTAGACAGATGGTTTGGTAAAACGGAAATAAATAGACCAAAGCGCGCCACAGAAATACGCAAAATTTTAACCAAACTCGGTCCGACATTTATTAAAGTAGGGCAGGCTTTATCTACCAGACCAGATTTAATTCGCCGCGACTTTCTTAACGAGTTAATCGAGCTTCAAGATCGATTGCCTCCTTTTGATAATCAAACTGCATTTAAAATTATCGAATCCGAACTTGGGCATAAAATTCGAGATATCTATCGTGAAATTTCGGCAAATCCAATAGCTGCTGCTAGTTTGGGTCAGGTATATCGGGGTATTTTGTACAGTGGTGAGGAAGTAGCGATCAAGGTTCAGCGTCCAAATTTAAGACCTTTATTGAGCCTCGATCTATATTTAATGCGTTGGGGAGCGAGTTGGCTGGCACCATGGCTGCCTCTAAATCTTGGTCATGATTTGACTTTAATAGTAGATGAGTTTGGAACCAAACTATTTGAAGAAATTGACTATGTAAACGAAGCTAAAAATGCGGAAAAATTTGCTCTTAATTTTGATGGCGATCCTCAAGTAAAAGTTCCTTTTATTTACAGACAGTATAGTAGCAGTCGAGTTTTAACTCTAGAGTGGATTAACGGTATCAAGCTTACCGATATCGAGCGCATCGAAGCTGCTGGTTTGGATCTTGATAATCTAATTGAGATTGGCGTAACTTCTGGTCTGCGTCAACTATTAGAATACGGGTTTTTTCATGCCGATCCCCATCCAGGAAATTTATTTGCTACACTCGATGGTCGCATGGCATATATCGACTTCGGCATGATGGATCAGCTTGAAGAATGGATGAAAGAAACCATTGCTTCGGCGGTAGTGCAGCTAATCAACCGCGACTATCAGGCTTTAGCTAAAGATTTTGTTCGATTAGGCTTTCTAAGCCCTAATGTAGACATCGAGCCAATTATTCCTGCTTTAGAACAGGTGCTAGGACGAGCGATAGGTGAAAGCGTTAGCAGCTTCAACTTTAAAACTATCACCGACGAATTTTCCGAGTTGATGTATGAATATCCTTTTCGAGTACCTGCCAAATTTGCTTTGATCATTCGTTCTTTAATTACTCAAGAAGGTTTGGCACTCAGCCTCAATCCCAACTTCAAAATTATTGAAGTTTCTTATCCCTACGTATCTCAGCGTTTATTAACTGGAGAATCTCCCCAGCTAAGAAGACGTTTGCTCGATGTACTAATTAGAGACGGTAAGTTTCAGTGGGAAAGATTGGAAAATATGATTGCGATCGCTCGTTCCGATAATAATTTCGAGCTTTTGCCTACGGCTAGATTGGGTTTGCAATATTTGCTTTCAGAAGAAGGAAAATATTTACGCGAACAGCTATTGCTAGCAATAACAGAGGACGAACGCATTCATACTGACGAGGTTAAGCGTCTGTGGAGTTTAATTCAAGATGAAATTAAACCACAAAGTATTTTTGAATTGGCTTTTAGCACTTTTCGCGACTTCTCTATCGAAAGAGTAGCCACAATAATGCCTACCGCTATAAGTTGACCTCTCATCGAACATTAAACATTGCGAGCAAACCTGCGGAATGCACGAGCAAAGCTCGAAGAACAGCGCGTAAGCGCATACCCCGCTGCATCTGCAAAAGAACGCGCGAGTTGAGCAGTTGAAAATGCTAAATGCTAAGTGTAATGACAGCATTTCAAGATAAAGTAATTGAGAACTTCAAATATTCTCGTTTATGTATTATTATTCTCAACCACCATTTTTGATATTAATTATCGGATTTGCGATCGCTCTAATTTGCGGTGTGACTTTTGAAACTCAAGTAGAACAAAAAATTCGCCAATGGTCGCAAGAAGATTCCGAATCATCTAATTATTTCAAGTTAGAAGGTGCAAATTTGTTAGTTACCTATTGGGGAACTTGTTTGGGAGTCTGGGTGTTTCTAGCTGGTGGCTTGTTGATTTTCGATTTTGGCTTAATCTCTGCTTATGGCGTAGCTTTACTCTTAACCTTGTTTACTGGTTCTCTTGTTTGGATTCAGCTTAATGAAGTACTGCTAAAGTTTCAAAAAGAAGGCATAGAGTCTCTCGATTTAGATCGCTACCAATAAATAAATCGTGTTTCTGTCGCTCGGAGGCGATCGATCTTGCTGCAAAAACTATAAAATGGCAAAATAAAGGCAGTTATTAAGAGAAAATAAAAATAGATAATTTAGTTACTTATTTGCCGATATTCAATTAAAGACAGCTTAAATTAAATTTAGGAGATAATTCGATGAGCGAAGAAAAAACCGAAAACAATGGTACTCCAACACCAGAAGCCGAACAACAGCCAGCAGATAACGGTAACAAAAAACAGGCTTTGGCTTTGTCGGTAAAACAGCAAACCAGTTTATTACCTCAAAATCGTCCAATCGAACGCAGCCACCTCGAAATAGTAGACACTTACTCTTCTGTAGGTTCTAATCGTCCCATATCTAAAGGAACGGTCCAGTTTAACAATGCTCTAGCAATATCGGGTAATCGTCCCATTGCACTTAGCACACTACGTATCAGTGAAAACTATTCAGTTATGGGCAATCGTCCCGTTGCTCCTAATGAAATGGATGATACTTCTACCCTAATGGGCTATCTCGACTAAACCAGTTATTTGTAGCAGCAAGTAGCGTAATTCGTTTCTATTTGCTGCTTTTTGGTTCGAGCAACTAAAATTGTTTATTTTGCTTTCTAAATCTTCGTTGTGTTTTTCGTTTTTGACGCAAACGCTTGAAAATTGGCAAACTAATAACGTAAGTTAACAGTGCCGCGATCGCACCTACGACCAGACAGCCTGTAATTAAAGTCGCTCCAAAAGAAAAACCCAAAGTGCGAAAAGATCTAAAAGACTCAATTTCTAAAGGTAAATCTACAGTATCTTCAGTACCCAAAATCAATTTACCTATTTGATAGTTGAACACATAAATAGGTACGTAAGTCAAAGGATTGCTAACCCAGGTTCCTGCTGCTGCTGCTATCTTACTGCCTCGAACGATTGCAGCTAAGAAAATACCGATTACGGTTTGCAGACCAAAAAAAGGGAAAAATCCCGCAAAAACTCCTACCGATAAACCTCTGGCAATTACTTGAGGAGTAGCACGCAGGCGAATCAGACGAGAGACAATTAGGCGAATCCGTCTAATTATCCAAGGCTTACGGCGTTTGCGCCCAACCTTACTATTAATTGTTTTTTTCTCTACCACAGCACTTGGAGAAGACAAGTTGCTTTCGGAGTAAGAGCGATTCATCCACAGTAGTTGCTAAATTTACGATCTAAATTCCTAAATAAATGCTACACAAGAAACAGGAGAAAAGGAAAGTTCTCTACTTAAAACTTTGAGTAACTGTACTTAAATGTCTTTAATTCAGCAAGAAACCATCGCGGCGATCGCTACTGCCGTCGTACCACAGCAAGGAAGTGTAGGTATAGTTCGGTTGTCGGGAAATACCGCCTTAGACATCGCTCGTGTTTTATTCTCCGCACCAGGAAAACAGCATTGGCAGAGTCATTGTATACTTTATGGTTATATACGCCATCCTCAGACCAAGCAGATAATAGATGAAGCACTATTATTGATAATGCTCCAACCCCGGTCCTTTACGCGAGAGGATGTAGTTGAATTTCACTGTCATGGGGGAATTGTCGTCGTCCAGCAGGTATTGCAACTATGTTTGTCTCAGGGTGCTAGACTGGCGCGATCGGGAGAATTTACCCTAAGAGCCTTTCTCAACGGTAGAATCGATCTTACTCAAGCTGAAAGTATAGCCGATATAGTAGGAGCGCAGACTAATGCAGCCTCTCAGGCAGCTTTGGCAGGTTTACAGGGTAAACTATCTACTCCGATACGTAACTTGCGCTCTACCTGTTTGGATATTCTTGCCGAGGTAGAAGCCAGAATTGATTTTGAAGACGATTTGCCCCCTCTAGACGAAGCACAGGTAAGCCAGCAAATTCGCGTGGTGTTAACTAAAATAACAGGAATTCTAGCTACAGCAGAAAGAGGAGAGCTATTGAGAAGCGGTTTGAAAATTGCTATTGTCGGTCGTCCTAACGTGGGAAAGTCCAGCTTACTCAACGCCTGGAGTCAAAGCGATCGCGCCATCGTTACCAATTTACCAGGTACGACTCGTGATGTAGTAGAATCGACTTTGGTAGTTAAAGGCATTCCCGTAAGGGTATTAGATACGGCAGGAATTAGAGATACTGCCGATACGGTAGAACAAATCGGAGTCGAGCGATCGCGTAAAGTTGCTACTGCTGCCGATCTAATTGTATTGACTATTGATGCTGCTGACGGTTGGACGAGTGAAGACGAGCAAATTTATCTTCAGGTTAAGCATCGTCCCGTAATACTAGCGATCAATAAAACCGATCTGGTTGAAGCTAGTAAGGTTGAATATCCTTCAGAAATTCGGCTGGCAATTAATACCGTTGCCTTAGAAAATCGCGGCATCGAAGATTTAGAAACGGCAATTTTCAACCTGGTTGCTTCCGAAAAGCTGGTTGCTACCAACTCGGAATTAGCTATCAATCGAAGACAGGCGGCTGCCCTGACTAGAGCCGAGACTGCTCTCAAACAGGTCATAGTCACCATTGAAGAACAACTTCCCTTAGACTTTTGGACTATAGACCTGCGCGGCGCAATTAAAGCTCTAGGAGAAGTTACGGGAGAAGAAGTCACTGAAGTAGTTTTAGATCGTATCTTTAGCCGTTTTTGTATTGGGAAGTAGAGTTGTTTAAAAGATTTTATTGGCGATTGATAGAGGGATTACTACCTGTCTTTTTCTTATCTCGAACTTAGGTCAAATGTTTACAAATATTTATTTGTAAAAGTTTATTTGGTTTTCGATCGCTCTATGTTCCATCCCAGTCTAGTAGGCTGCTGATAAATTTTTTTGAGAGTAGTGATATCTCTAGAAGAAATATGCGCGGGATTGGCAACTTGTGAATAATATAGTGCGTCGGTTGGTTCGGGACTATGTCCCCAAATACCCAAAGCATGACCCAATTCATGACGTATGGTAGCGAGCAGGGACTCCCCTAAAAAATTAGGACTAATGCTTACGGTCATTTTATGAGCGAGAATTTGCGTCTGTTCTTGAAGATAGAAGCGAAAGTTAGTTTGAGCGGTAATGGCTCTAGAAATATCATATAGTCCAGTTTCGGGATTTATTTTTGCGGTTCTTTCTGGTAGCGATCGTAATACCACAATGTCGGCTTGTTGGAAATTATCGATTTCTGCTAAAGGTAAATAAACATTCCACTCGGCGATCGCTTTTCTTACTGTAGCTACCCACTGCCAAAAACGGCGGTTGCTGGCAGTATTCTCAGTCTTAGAAGGCTGTTCGATATATATTTCAACGGGAAAATTAGACCAAATTAAATACCCCATCTCAGTAGACTCGATTTGGTCGAAATAATCTCCAGTGTTTTCACTAGCTTCCCAAGTGGCTAAAAAACGTGGTAGAGGATGAGCTTGAGGTACGGGGAGAGAAATTAAAAACTGTTTTGAAAGCGCGAAATTATTCCCCAAAATGAGAATTAAACCAGTGGCGATCGCCAAAGCCAAGCTTTTCCATCTTTTTAACCGCCACCAATACATCAATCGACTAACCGACTATCTCAGCCAACCAGCACTTAGAATTACCGTTAGAGCCATAAAAACAATACTCAAACCCCAGGTAATACGATTTAAAGTTTTTTCCGCACTTTTGGTACTGGTAAATAGCTGTGCTTGTCCGCCAATGCCACCCAAACCATCACCTTTGGGGCTATGTAACAAAATAAAGATAATTAAGATAAAAGCCGATGCTGCCCAAATAATTTGAGCCAATTGATATACTTTCATTGCTAAAAATTTAACTTATTAAAAAATTCCGCTTAATCACTTAATTATTGTATGCCGTTTATCTACTCTTATCCAAATCGAAATTTAATATTTGAGAAAGAACAAAATTACCGTTATTAAAAATCGTTCTTTCCTGAATATTACATGGAAATGCGAACTGGAGTACGATTTTGCTTGACCTCGTATTCTGCTGGTTGAATCAGCGATTTACCAGTCATTTCTTCTGGCTGGGGTAACTCTAATATTTCTAAAATAGTTGGTGCTACATCTGCTAGTTTCCCATGCTCTCTTAAAAAGACTTGACCGCCATGTCCTGGAATTTTGCGTCCTTCTCCTTCAATGAGAATAAAAGGTACGGGATTAGTAGTATGCGCTGTCCAGGGATTCCCTTCATTGTCGCGCATACATTCAGCATTACCGTGGTCGGCTGTAATTAACAGTGTTCCTCCGGCTTTATTTACAGTTTCAATCACTCTACCCATACAGCGGTCTACCGTTTCGATCGCTTCAACGGCAGCCTCCATATTACCCGTATGCCCTACCATGTCTGGGTTAGCATAGTTGACTACAATCAAAGAATAGACTCCTTCGTTGACTGCTTTGCATACTACATCGGTTACTTCTTTTGCCGACATAGCAGGAGCGCGATCGTAGGTTGCTACCATCGGACTTTGAATTAATTCCCGACTTTCCCCTTCTAACGGCTCTTCCATACCACCATTAAAAAAGTAGGTCACGTGAGGATATTTTTCGGTTTCTGCGGTACGAAACTGCTGCAAACCAGCATCGGCAATAACTTCCCCCAAAATATTAGTCAGATTTTGTGGTTTAAATGCTACTTCTACAGATAACGAAGAATCATACTGGGTAAAAGTAACAAAATGCAAGGGCTGAAGATATTTTCTTTCAAAACCATTAAAATCCGACCGAACGAACGCATAAGTTAGCTGTCTTGCCCTGTCTGGGCGAAAATTAAAGAAAATTACGCCATCTCCTTCTTTAACTGCACCTGGAGCAATTCTAGTAGGAGGAATAAATTCGTCGGTAATATCTCGCTCGTAAAAATCTTTGAGTGTTTCTATAGCCGAGCGTCCGTCACCCAGACCATCTTTGGTCATAATCTCATAGGCTTTTTGTACTCGATCCCAACGGCGATCTCGATCCATAGTAAAGTAGCGTCCGCTTATGGTAACAATACTTCCTACGCCTGTTTTATCGATATATTCTTGAATTTTGCCTAATGCCTCGACACCTTCTGTAGTGTTAGTATCTCGTCCATCAGTAACTGCATGAATGCAAACATTCGCAATGCCATTGATTTTAGCTAGATCTAACAAACCTAATAGATGTTTTAAGTGGGAATGTACTCCTCCTTCGGAACACAAACCAACTAAATGTAGCTTCCCACCCGAAGTATTAACTTTGTCGCATATATCTACCAAAACTGGATTGCGAAAAATCGTCCCCTCCTCTACTGCATCAGATATTCTGACTAATTCTTGAGGAACAATTCTTCCCGCACCCAAATTCAAATGCCCTACTTCTGAATTACCCATTTGTCCCTCTGGCAGACCGACATCTTTACCAGAAGTATTAATTAAAGTATTGGGATAAGCTGTTAGTAGGCTATCAAATACTGGTGTTTCTGCAGTGGCGATCGCGTTTGCTTCTGTTGCCTGACGATGTCCCCAGCCATCTAAGATAGCTAGCACCACTGGAGATACAGGTGCTCCAACCATAATTGTTACCCATAAAATAAGACTGCTATGCACATTGATAATAGCATTGCATTTGCATCTATATGTACTGTATTTGTTTTGATTTTTGAATTTTTAGATCGAGGAACACAAACAACTGTTAATTTTTATTTACAAAATAAGTATGATGTCAACAAAACACATTGGGTTTCTATGCTTAACTCGCTTGATTCTCGTTATATGGTCGTATTGTTGAGTATGTCATAATATGATGACTTTAACAGGAAATCAAAGAGTCCATTCGCGATAAAACTTGCAGATCTTCGCTATCTAATTCTGTAGGTGTGCCACTACGAACTAATTCTGAAAAGTCTTCGTTAGGAACCATAATACTAAGCACGTATAAACGCTGCGTTCCAGTATTTTTCAAATAATGAATTCCTGTTTTGGGCATCAATACGCTATCGCCAGTATTAAGGGGAACTTCTTTGCCGTCGCAAATAGCCATTCCCTCTCCTTTAAGAATAAAAAATATTTCCACGGCAAAATTATGCCGATGTGGCGGCGTGGCACCGCCTGGATCGAAAATTTCGACACAGACAGTCAAAGAGTCATCGGCACTATCGGGATCGAAAACGATTGCTACACGATTGGTGTCTTCAGGTTTAATCCGATAAGCCTGATAATCTCTAGCGGTTTTGATAACTGGAATCATACAGCGTTGGTTCATTATTAACCCCCGTTCAAAATCGCATATTTTAATACTTCGATCTTTATAGTATCTCGAACTTACGAACAGATATCTTAAAACTCCTGGTTTCAACCTAGATGCGGTTTATTTACGCCAAATTGCATCTGCCATCAAACAAACATCTCGCATTTCGGCTACGTCATGAACTCTGACAATATCGGCACCAGCAGCGATCGCGCCACAGCAAGCAGCTGCCGTTCCCCAGAGTCTATCTTGAGGATTGTCTCGATTGAGGAGATGACCGATAAAGCTTTTACGAGATACTCCAATTAATATCGGTAGCTTTAAACTTTTAAGTTCTGACAAACGCCGCAAAAGCTCTATATTTTGCTGGCTATCTTTGGCAAACCCAATACCAGGATCGATAATCAAATTGGATTGTTTGACACCACAGTTAAGAGCGAGTTCGGTTTGAGTTGCTAAAAATTGCTTTATTTGCGCCAATAAATCTTGGTAATCGGTCATTTTTGTCATTGTTGCTGGAGTACCGCGAATGTGCATTAAGACAATTGGTACGTTAAGTTTACCTGCGGTAGGCAGCATTTGTTTATCGAAGGTTCCACCAGAAATATCATTGATAATATCGGCACCAGCAGCGATTGCCGCTTCAGCCACCTTAGCTTTTGTCGTATCGATAGAAATAGGAATCGAGCTTACTTGGCGTAGCTTTTCAATTACAGGAATAACTCTGTGTAATTCTGTTTCCAGAGATATTTTTGCAGCATAAGGACGAGTAGATTCGCCGCCAATATCGATAATGTCAGCACTGTTTTCTATGGCACTCACAGCGTGCCGCATCGCAGATTCGAGATTATCGAATTTACCACCATCACTAAAGCTGTCGGGAGTTACATTAACAATTGCCATTAAATAGGTTTTACGACCCCATTCAAACAAATGCTCTCTAACTTTTATCATCGCAGTATAAAACTAATCGCGCTCGTTGAAAACAGCTTAAATCTTACGTAATTTTACTTAAATCTCAGTAGAATTTGGGAAAAAACTGCAAGTTTACTAATAATAAATAGTAGAAATGCTGTTGTCCAGATAAAAAGGAAAGAATTAAGCTGAATTTGAATTGATAAGACATTGCTTGTTTCTGAGTCAAATCAAACCAACTTACCAAACATTAACGTTTATCTGGAAACTCAATTTTTTAAAATGACAGCCTGCATAAATAAAAGTATCAAAATAGATAGTTTATATTTGCTTCAAAAATACCACAATACTCAAGATACTGATATCCGCAATCAAATTGTAGAGTTAAACTTTGGTTTGGTAAAAAAAGAAGCACACCATTGGATGAACCAGTGCCACGAAAGCTACGAAGACTTATTACAGGTAGGCTCAATCGGTTTAATTCGTGCGATCGAACGCTTTAGTATCGAACGAGGCAATGCCTTTAGCTCTTTTGCAATTCCTTATATTAGAGGCGAAATTCAACACTATCTAAGAGATAAAAGTTGCACTCTCCGTATTCCTCGCCGCTGGTTAGAATTAAGAAGACAGTCAGTTGCTTTTGTCAATCAGTTTCGCGAAACTTATCATCGCCAACCTACAAACTCAGAAATAGCACAGTATTTAGAAGTATCTCTTAAAGAATGGCAGGATATTAGACTGGCATATCAAAATAGAAGACCGATCAGCTTAGATGTCTCTGTCAACCACGATCGCGATAGTCAAACCAGTTTGGGCGATTTGGTTGCCGATCCCAAACATCGTAGTTTTCAGTTAGTTTATGAAGATACAGTACGTCTTCAGCAAGCTTTAGGCGAACTAGAAGAACGTACTAGAAACGTTCTCGAATTTGTCTTTTTACACGATTTGACTCAGAAAGAAACCGCCAAATTATTGGGTATCAGTGTGGTAACTGTATCTCGTCAGATCAAAAAAGGTTTGAATATTTTGAAAAAGAATATGGTCACAGAAGTATCTTGAGTTTTACCATTCAGATTACAGTTAATTTAGCTGCTACTCTTTATACTTGGAGTTTGAATAAATTCTCAATGCATCATTAATTAAAAATAATCTTTTCTAACTTTAAAATTAATTAATATGAACAAAATTGCATTATTTATATTGGCAGGTACTTTAGCTCTATTTACAGAAAGTTGCTCGTATTTATCGGATTTTGCCGCTCTGAGAAAAGAAACTGAAGATAATGAAATCGATCCTGCTAGTATTACAATCGCTCCTGATGAAGATTTGATGGTAGCTGAAGAAGACGAAGTCACCGAACCCAACGATAACATTGCAGGATTAATTCCAGCAACTAATGCCAACGTCAGAGTTAAAAGCGTTGTTAGAGGAAGACAAGATCCGTTTTCTGCTCTCAATTTACAACCAAAAGTAGAATTTGAGGAAGAGGAGGTAGTTGCTTCAGATGTAGGACAGCCTTCAGAAGTCCCCGTGTTCGACCCTCCAGAAGATATGCTTGCTGACTCTTCAGATGATGATTTTTTTGAGCCGCCAGAAGAAGAGTTTCTCGAACCCACATTGGCTAGAGAGGTTGTAGTTACGGGAGTTGTTAAAGTTGATGGCAAAGATAAAATAATTGTGAACGCTCCCGAAGAAACTTCAAGCCGCTATGTCGAAGTCGGACAGTATCTTTCTAATGGTCAAATTTTAGTCAAAGATATCGATTTTAATAATCCTACTCCCGTAGTTATTTTAGAAGAGTTTGGCACTGAAGTTACTAAAGAAGTAGGCGAATCAGTAACTTCTGAAGAGGATTATCTTTCGCGATCGCTCTCTGATAAATTATTTGGTAGCTAAATATAGTCATTCCGAATAAAAACCATACGATTTCCAAAAAAAATAAGTAGCGAGTAGCGAGTAGATTCGAGATCCACAGACGCTATCGCGTCAAAGTCGCTGAGTCTCCGACTTGCTTCGCAAACGCGACGCTTGGGCGTAAGCCCTGTTCGACGTAAGGCGCAAGGGAATGCTCGAATCAGAGTAGCAAGTAGCAAGTAAACCCGTTATTAATACATATTTACCATAAGGAAATTAATTGGAATGACTAAACCTTTTAGAACTTACTAGCTCTATGTTATTTGTTTTTATTTTTACTTAAGCTTTTTAGAGATGAATATTTATCGGTTAATTTGGTTTTTTCGACTGTAGCCAGGGGCAAACGAACTAAAAAACAGCTACCGACATCAAGTTCACTGGTAACGGTAATTTTGCCTCCGTGATGTTTGGCGATCGCCGCAGCAATAGCCAATCCTAACCCCGTTCCTCCCTGCCGACGAGAGCGAGCTTTATCGGCTCGCCAAAAGCGGTCGAAAACACGTTCTATTTGTTCGGGAGCAATACCAATACCAGTATCTCTAACCTTAACCAGAGCATAACGACCGTGCGCCTGCAAATCTACAGTAACTGAGCCACCTTCTGGGGTATACTGTAAGGCATTTTCTATTAAATTAGAAAATAAACGCGATAGCTGGGCTGAATCGCCCATTATGGCAATATTAGTTGCTATATGAGAATTTAAGGCAATTTGTTTTTCATTAGCTAGCGGTTCTAATAAAATCGTACAGTTTTGTAGAATTCCATCGAGAAAAATCTTAGTAAGCTGGCGATCGACTGGTGCCATAGTCGCTTTAGCATCATTACGAGCGAGAAACAATAGATTCCCTAACATCTCGCTCATTTGTAGAGTCGCTCCCGCAATCGCCGCAAGTTTTTTAGCATCTTTAGGATGAACCCTTTCGGGATGATTGCGCATTAAATCTACCGAAGCTTTGATTGCTGTAAGGGGACTGCGGAGTTCGTGAGAGGCATCGGCAGTAAACTGTTTTAGTCTTTGAAAACTAGCTTCAATAGGTTCGATCGCCTTTTGAGTCAGCCAAAATCCACCCAGTCCGATCAAAATCAAGGTCATCATCCCACCAACAATTAATACCCACAGCAATTGATTTTGAATTGTTTCAATTTCTCTTAATGACTGACTGGCTCGGATAAAACCAACTAAAGACGGTGGATCGAGTTCGCTATTGTCTCTGATAAACACCGAAACTGTATGAGTGCGAAACATTTCACCAGTTTCTTCTTGGCGTAAATTAGTCGTACCTGTTTTGGGAGAGTCATCTAGCTTAATAAAACCTTTGCTTCCAAGTAAATTGCCCCGAGCGTCAAACCATTCCAAACTCTGTCGATCGCGATTGAATATGTCTCGCCAGGGTACTTCTTCTACACGATTGAGATACTGCTGTCCTCCTTCTTCTACCCTCGAAAAAGAAAGAGTTGCCGATTGAGCCAAGGTAACGATACGTTTATCTAGCTGACGATAGAGATTACGGCTAAAAAAAACGTAAACTCCCGTACCAAAAACACTCAAAATAGCCGCCATAACTAGCAGATAGTACAGCAGCAGGCGCGATCGCAGTCCTTGAAACATCAATCAGTTCTCAACAATTACAAATTTATTTTGGTTCTTCTTTCAAACGATAACCCAAACCATAGACAGTTTCGATTAGATCGTGGGGAGCACCTGCAGCTTCTAATTTTTGTCTCAAACCTCTGATATGAGCTTTTACCGTTGCTTCTTCAGGAACCTGCTCGAAAGACCAGAGATGTTCCAAAATTTGAGCGCGACTAAACACCCTTCTGCCATTACGCAAGAAAAATTCCAGTAACTTGTATTCTTTGGGACTTAAAAGAAAAAGTTCGTCTTTGTAAAAGACTTCACAACTACTAGGATCTAAACGCAAATCACCCCAGGAAAGTACTGGCGGTAAATTATTCGTTCCCCGACGTAGCAAAGCACGAATTCGAGCCGAAAGCTCTGGCAGCTCAAAGGGTTTGATTAAATAGTCATCTGCACCAGCATCTAAACCTTCTATTTTGTTGTCTAAAGTATCTTTAGCGGTCAACATCAAAATTGGAATATCACATCCCTTAGCGCGTAATTTTTTGCACAGAGTAACACCGTCCATTTTGGGTAGCATTACGTCTAACAAAATTAGATCGTAGGTGAATACATCCAGTAAATCCCAAGCTTCAACTCCGTCATAAACGGCTTCTACTGCATAATGTAAATCCGTAAGATATTCGACTACTGCATCGCTAATGCGTTCGTCATCTTCTACTACCAAAATTTTCATTTTCTATTTCCCATTCTTTTTAGAGACATCGTAAGCAAATCATTGCCAACAAGCAAGCTTACTACCCATTCGTTACTACAATAATTGTAGTGTTAGCCGAATTACCAGTTTTGAAGATTGTTTATATCATTATTATTAAGCGCAAACAAAATTAATATTTATTTGGAAACCAATTTTTATGGGATTATTCGATTTATTGGGCAAAAAAAGTGCCATGCCCGCACGTGAAGATGCTTTACCAGGGCGCGATGCTAAAATGTCAGTCCCCGACCAACATTATGTTAATGGTAATATCCTACAGGCTCCTTTTCCCGAAAATATGCAGCAAGCTATGTTTGGTATGGGCTGCTTTTGGGGTGCAGAGAGAAAATTCTGGCAGCTTGAAGGTGTTTATTCTACCGCAGTAGGTTATGCTGCTGGCTATACTCCCAACCCTACTTATCGCGAAGTATGTACGGGCATGACTGGACATAACGAGGTTGTTTTCGTAGTATACGATCCCGAAAAAATTAGTTATGAAGAGTTGCTAAAAGTCTTTTGGGAAAGTCACAATCCCACTCAAGGAATGCGCCAGGGTAATGATGCTGGCACTCAATATCGTTCTGGTATCTACACTTATTCAGAAGAACAGAAGCAGTTAGCGCAAGCTTCAAAACAAGCCTATCAGCAAGAACTAAATAAATCTGGCTACGGTGAAATTACCACCGAAATTATCGACGCTCCAGAATTTTATTATGCTGAAGAGTATCATCAACAGTATTTAGCTAAAAATCCTAACGGATACTGCGGTTTGGGCGGTACTAATGTCTGCTATCCTCAAACTGAAAACACGGCAGTTAGTTAGTAACATTTATTAGATTAAATTTATTTTGTGGCGCGATCGCTCTTTAAGTAATGCTAGGAGCGATCGCGCCATTTTTTGCTTTGATAGAATAATTAGTCATTAAATAATATTTCATCCAACTCATTTTAAGAATCTAATAGCCAGATGGATATTGAAAAGCTGCGATCGCTTAAAATTCTAAAACTTTTAAAGTATCTTATAAAGTTTTAGCAAAAGATGGAAATCGAATTGTTTGAGCAGCAGCAAACGAAAATTTACAATCTAGGTAAATAGCTGTTGGCAAAGCTGGCGGAAGTGTTCCCCTCGATGCTCGAAACTTTGATAGCGGTCAAAACTTGCACAGGCAGGAGACAATAAAACTACTTTAGCTTTATAGGCTAGAGCCAGTTCCAAACTTTTGGTTACGGCATTTTCCATCGTCTCTACAATTTCATAATTATCGTAGCCGCGATCGCTCAATCTTTGAGCAAAAAGCGGTGCAGCAGCACCAATCAATAAGACAAATGAAGCCTTGGCTTTAATAGTTTCTAACCAAGCGCAATCTTCACCTGCTTTCGCTTCTCCCCCAGCAATCAAAATTGCAGGTGCATCTACAGCAGCTAAACCTACTTCTGCCGCATCATAGTTAGTTGCCTTACTGTCGTTAATAAACTCAATTCCTCGATGAGTACCTACAGATTCGAGGCGATGCGCTACACCAGGAAAGCTGGTAATTGCTCTAGCGATCGCCGCTTTATCGATTCCTGCCAATTTAGCTGCTGCTACCGCCATTAAGAGATTTTGCTGATTGTGCTGTCCAGACATTTTAAACAGAGAAATCGGACAAATCAGTTCGCCAAAAGCTACTATCCAACTGTCTTCTATATATACTGCTTTGGCGCGATCGCAGGGAAGTTTGTCTTTGCCTGCAATACTCGTCCAATAAGCATCGGGAAACTGTTCTGCTGCCTCTGTTAACAAATAGCGATCGTCTCCGTTAAGAATTTGTTGACGACTGCGTTGCAACAAAGAAGCTTTGATGCGAGCATAATTTTCCAGAGTTTTATGGCGATTGAGATGATCTGGAGTTAGGGTCGTCCAAATACCGATTTTGGGAGCAAGTTGGCTAGAAGATTCTATTTGATAGCTACTTAGTTCGGCAACTATCCAATTGTAATTATTAGAGTCTTGTCTCGATAGTGCCAGTTCGCAGGCAGCATGTCCGATATTACCACAGGCGGGAGCGTGGAGATTGGCGGCTTGAAAGATCGCGGCAACCATAGCGGTAGTCGTGGTTTTACCATTGGTTCCCGTAATACCGACCCAGGGAACTGCTTTTAAATAACGCCAAGCCAGTTCGATTTCGCCGATAGTTTCAGCACCTAATTTTCTAACTTCGATTAGTGCGGGTATATCCCAGGGAACGCCAGGGCTGACTACTACTAAATCTGGTAAAGCGATCGCCTCTAAAGTTATAGTCGAGCCAAACTTGACTTCAATTCCATCTCGAACCAGCCTTTGTTTTAAAAGCTGGAATTCATCGGCATTAAAACGAGATGATAGCTGGGTTTCGGTAGCAGAATCGATTATAGCTACCTGCCAACCATCACCAATTAAAAGATTGGCAGCAGCAATTCCCGATCTTCCTAATCCAATAATCTCAGCTTTGGGCATGAATCAAAGTAATCTACGAGCGGTATTTAGCAAATAACTTGCTTATACAATTTAATATGTTTTAACTTGTTTTGCTCGGAAAAGGATTAATAGCAATGATACAGTCGATAGCGATACCCAGAGGCTTTAAGCCGATTGAATTTTTCATCCACAGCACAATTTTGCGATTCTAATTTGACTGCTGCCGAGAAATTAACTACCCAAACATCTACAGGACGAGATAGTTCTTCAATGTGTCGATTTAAGTTACGGGTGGGAACATCGTCATCTGCTTCTTTATGTAGCAATAAAAATTGAGGCGGATTTGAATTTTCAGGATTGAGTTTTTGCCATTCCCAGGCCAAACCCATTATTTCACCCGTTTGTTCGTGAGTTTTGTGTACGGTGGCAATAACTGTAGGAATTTCTGGATTATCTCTTTGTGCGTCAGCAATTACGGGAACGACTAAATCAGGGCGGTCTGGTTTTTGATAAGCTAAATTGCTGACAATGCTAATACTGCCACAACAGCCAAGAAGTAGGGTTAGAATGACTAGAGTTTTCGGCACCAAAAATTTAGTTTGACTACTTTGAGAACTTTTGCGCCACAGTTGGGCAAACACAGTAGCAATCGCCAATAACACGCTAGGAAAATAGAAAAATTGAAATCGAGCCGCTAGAGTTAAATCGCGATCGAATATATATGTAAATCCTAAAATTAAGCTTACAGAAGCCAAAAGATACCAAACAACAATATTTAATAGGCGATCGCCAGTATTACTGTAGAAATTTTTAATGGTAGCGATCGCCAGCCAGCCTAATATTGGTAAGACAATTGCCACAGAAACTACAATTACCCAAGCAGGAACGTTTTGAATGGGTACCATCATTAACATAGTTACGATCCAACCCAACAGCCTGGGAATTGGCGCGAAAAATTCGCCTCCAAGAGCATTGTCCTGATAAACCCATTCAGTCAGGCGATCGTCGGGTATAGTTTTCCATGCCCAAATCCAACCCAGACAGCCGATAAAAGTTCCCAAGATGGCAATACCAACTCTACGCCAACGGTGAGAACTGAGTAGAGCTAAAGCATATTTAGTTCCTTTTCCGTTAGCCTCTTGCAGCCAAAACCCACTTAAAACAATAATCTGAGCGATTAAAGACAGGACAAAAAAATAATGAGTGGCAACAGCCAAACTATTAACAACTATCCATAGCCAGATTATGGCAATAGGTGGAAGAGACTTTTTTTGTAAATGTTTTATAGTAGCGATCGCACAGGCTAGAGAAGCAATTATCCAGAGAATTGCCAGGGTGTAATGGCGAGCTTCTTGAGCCAAATAAATTCCGTAGGGAGAAACTGCCATTAATGCGGCAGCTATTTGGCTGGTAACTATGCAACTACGCCAAAGATATGTCAAACCAAACGTAGCAGGAATCGCCAAAACTCCTAATAGAGCACTCAACGAACGAGCCTGCCACAGGGATACGAGTGCCGACAGGCTGGGAAATAATTTTAACCACCAATGAGTTAGCAGAAAATAAAAAGGAGGATGGGTACTTTCATCCATTAAATGTAAAATAACATCGCGACTTTTAATAGTATTGTCTATAGTTACAGGCTGTAAAATAGTATCGAGCGAGATTATTTGCTCTAAAGGAACTGTTTTAAAACTATTGCCGAGACTAAACACTAAAGTTGCCCATTCATCTGCCCAAGGAGGTTTGGCAGCTAAATTTGTAAAGCGTAAACTTAACCCCAATAAAATCCAAAACAGGAGCAGACAAAAGTTTATCCAGATATTCTTTTTGTAAACGGCATGGCGATTGCCCATAAAATAAGACATTCGTACAAAGTAAAATCTTTTCAATTCTACCGATCCCGAGTTGTTAAAAATCGCTCTCAACTAAGATTGAGTATTAAAATTTACGGCAATTTAAAACGTTTTGATGTCCTCGGTCATGATATTCTGAGGTTTGAACCAAAGCGATCGAACTTCAAGAACGAGTATAAAAAATCGATCGAGCATTATCGGATCGGAGAAACAACTTCTAATCATGTCTTCATCTCAATTTAATCGCGATAACGAATATTACGATGGAGAGACATTAACTTTAGTTGATGACAATGGGAGATCGCTTCCCTGCTACATCGAACATTCTATAGAAGTAGACGGCATTACCTATTTGTTACTCATGCCGACAGACATACCTATAGTAATTATGAGTTGGGAGCGAGAAGATGATGAAAACGAGGAAGTAGAAGCTACGATGTTAGAAGATGATAGTGAAATTGCAGAAATTTTTGGTAACGCTAAAGCCGTACTAGCAGAGCAAAATTTGTATCTCTACCATACTGCTTACACACTTACTGCCATTGGGGAACTTCCTCCTTTAGAAGAAGATGAAATTTTGACTTTAAACATAGATGATGAAGATAGTCAGCTAGAGCCAGAAGAATTACAGTTGCTAGCGAGTTTTTATCATTCAGAACGCAAGTACTGTATTTATACACCTTTAACCCCTTTATTGTTTTTCGCTCGCTACGATTTAGAAAATCGGCTAGAATTGGTTTCTCCCGAACAGGAAAATTTACTACCGATTTTACAAGAACTGCTGTTTGATGAATCTGAGTGATACAGAATGAAGCTGGTTAAAAAATATAAGTTACCCTATCTTGTGGCAGCTAGCCTGGCTGTGATTTTAGGATTTGGTGCGATCGCCAGTTGGTTGTGGTGGCGAGGCGCGATCGCACCTGTAGCTCAAGAATCGGCATTAGAAACCGAGTCGGTTCGATTTACTGTTGAGAGTGGCATGACGGGGCAACAAATTGGCAATAAATTAGCCGAAGCGGGTTTGATAAAATCGGCAGATGCCTGGAAAATTTGGACGTGGCAGCAGCGACAACAAGACTCTTCTAGTGGTTTCAAAGCAGGTACTTATTTGTTGTCACCTCAATCATCTCTACCAGCGATCGCAGGTAAAATTTGGCGTGGTGAGATTATGCAGACAACTTTCACCATTCCTGAAGGCTGGTCGATCGCCGAAATGGGCGAATACTTTGAAAGTTTGGCTTATTTTAGTGCCGCAGATTTTATTGCTGCTGCTAGCGAGATTCCCTACCAGCGATATTCCTGGCTACCACCAAATCTGCCAATTCTCGAAGGTTTTTTGTATCCCGATACTTACAAAATTGGCAGCGATCGCGCTACCAACCCCCAGGCAGTCATTCAGGTAATGCTCGATCGCTTCGAGGAAGTCGCGCTTCCCGTATATCAACAGGCACAAACCGATTTTAGTCTTTTAGAGTGGGTAACTTTAGGTAGTATCGTCGAAAAAGAAGCGGTTATTGCCAAGGAAAGGGCTTTGATTGCAGGGGTATTTGTTGCCAGATTAGAAAAAGGCATGAAACTAGAGACAGACCCAACTGTAGAATATGGTTTGGGCATCAGGCAAACAGCCGACCAGCCTCTTACTTACGCTCAGGTGGGAACGCCTTCACCATATAATACCTATATGAATTTTGGCTTACCTCCCACTCCCATTGCCTCTCCTGGAATTGCCAGTCTCAAAGCTACTCTCAACCCTGAAAGCAGCGAATATCTATATTTTGTCGCTCGTTATGATGGCACTCACGTTTTTAGCAAAACTTTAGCCGAACACGAAGCTGCTACTCAAAAAATTCGCCGTCAATGGGAACAAAGATAATTTGCGATCGTGTGTCTGCCAGTTAATAAAAAACATAACAGACTGCTAAAGCTTCTTAAAATATCTAGCAACTGGAAACAAACCAAAGCCTACCTTTTCATAAGTATGACGCGCTGGGGCATGACCGCGATCGCCTCCAGTCTCTACCATAGCTACAGACATTCCAGCAGCTTTCATCCAATCGAGAGCAAATTTTATCAAAGTGGTGCCAATGCCTTGACCTTGAAATTCTGGCTCGACAGCGACCATGTGAATTTCACCCATGCTATCTTCTGAGTGTAGTTTGACGGCTACAAAGCCTACAATAAAATCTGTATGTATAGCAACCCACACACTAATATCTTCCGCAGCGCAGACATCCTCAATAGCCTTTTTCTGGCTTACGTGCCAACTATCGGGATAGAATGCCCGATACACGTCGGCATCCATCGCTTTCTGAATTGAATCAAAAACGGGAGTCCATGCCCGAAGCGAAAGGCAAATTATTCCATCCAGGTAATGAACCTCGTAAGGTTCGATCTGAATTTTCATCTAGAGTTATTTTTAATGGACAATAAAGCTCACTAGATATGCAGAAGTAATCCTCCAAAATCGAACGACCTTGGAGGATAAACGATGAGATAAATTAAGTTCGAGCGACTAACTAACGAGCTTCCGTTCCTTGGTTAGGATCGCCCTCAACCTTGGTGTTTTTATCTCCAGGGGCTTCTGCTTTTGCTCCTTCTCTAGCGTTTTCACTGCGCTCTTCACTACCAGTGCGGCGAGTTTTAGCCTCGGTAGGGGTTTGTTTGCCATCAGAAGAAGGAGTTTTCTTAGCTTTTTTGCCTTTGGGTGCGCCTATTTCTTCAAGCTCTGCCTCGGCAAAGTTGTTAGTATTGACTCCAGCATAGTTTACTTTTTCAAAACGGACGATTACAGGATAGCGAATACCGCTTTTGTCAACTGTTGCAACCGTACCAACGTCTTTATACCAATAGGATTCTGGACGAAGAATTCTGACTGTAGAACCTCGTTGAACCATAAATCTAGTCTCCTGAAAATTGATTTTGTTTGTTTTTTTAAATATAAGAGAAAAATTGCCGACAACTCCCTCTTATTGTTGGTTTTTGGGCTAAATAGATATTAACCGTAAAACTTTACAGACAAGTTTATCAAACCTATGAGCTATTAAATTTATACGAAACATAACGATACGGCAGTTTTGTCTGGCTTTGTTTACTATCCCTATACAATTGCTATCCCCAGACAGATGTAACAATTTTGACATCTTTCTAAATTAATAACTAAAAAAATAGGAGAGCGATAAGTGACCGAATTGGACGAAAACCAAGAAGCGTTTGGGCATCCAGGGATCGAACCTCGCTGGACTCACGGTAGTAAAGAAGGTATCGGAACGGCTTATTCTGTAGCTAGCAACATTTGGTTTACGCTTTGGAACGGCGTTCTAACAGAAATTTTTTATCCTACTATTGACAAACCTCAGACTCGCGATCTGCAATATTTGGTCAGTGATGGTGAAAAAAACTTTCACGGAGAAAAAAATCACCTAAAAACTAAAATAGAAGCGATAGATAGTAGTCTGGGCTATCGCATTATCAATTCCGAGCCACAAGGGCGATATCAGATAACCAAAGAAATTATTAGCGATCCGCATCTTCCCTGCATTCTACAGCACACTAAATTATCGGGAAGGAAAGATATTTCCAAACTCAATCTTTATGTCTTATGCGCTCCTCATTTAGAAATTGGTGGTTGGGGAAATAATGGCTATGTTCGTCAATTTGCGGGTAAAAGAATTTTAATCGCTCAAAGGGAAAATTCCTGGATGGCGCTCGCTGCCACAATTCCTTTCAAACGTCTGTCGGTTGGTTATGTCGGTCATAGTGACGGCTGGCAAGACTTAGAAGATAATTATCAAATGGACTGGGAATTCGATCGCGCCGAAGATGGTAATATCGCTCTCATGGGAGAACTCGATCTCAGTAAAGGTTACGAATTCACCCTGGCGATCGCTTTCGGTAATACCATGCACCGAGCCGTAACCAATTTATTTCAATCATTAGACATTCCCTTCGAGCAACAGCGCGATCGTTTTATCCGCCAGTGGCAGCGTATTTGCGGCGAATTTAAGTCTTTAGATGCAGTTACTAGCGATGGCGGCAATCTCTATCACAACAGTTATAAACTGTTGCTAGCCCACGAAGACAAACAGTATTCGGGAGCAATGATTGCCTCTCTTTCTATTCCCTGGGGACAGAAAAAAACCGATGATGCTGATTATGGCGGCTATCATTTAGTTTGGCCCAGAGATTTATACAACAGTGCTACCGCTCTGATTGCCGCAGGATATACCGAAACGCCCTTACGTACCCTAATCTATTTAGCTACACTACAGCGAGAAGATGGGGGTTTTGCTCAAAACTTTTGGCTCGATGGCACGCCAGAACGTCAAAGTACCCAGCTTGACGAAGTAGCCTATCCAATTTTATTAGCTTGGCGTTTGTATCGCGAGAAAGCCCTGCGAAATTTCGATCCCTATCCGATGGTTGTTGCCGCCACTGCATATTTAATCGAACGGGGACCCGTTACACCTCAAGAACGCTGGGAACAATCTAGCGGTTTTTCACCAGCTACTCTAGCAGTTACTATTGCTGCTTTAATTTGCGCTGCTACCTGGATGCGGGAACGAGGAGAAGATAAAACTGCCAAATTTGTTGAGGAATACGCCGACTTTTTAGAATGTCATATTGAAACTTGGACGGTAACTACAGAAGGTACTTTAGTTCCAGAAATTTCCCAGCACTATATTCGCATCACTCCCGCTTCACCAGACGATATTCGTCCGAATGAAAACCCCAACTGCGGTACTTTATACATACCCCATCGCCATCCCGACAGCCAACAAGAGTTTCCTGCCAAAGAAATAGTCGATCCGAGCTTTTTACAGCTAGTACGCTATGGTATTCGACGTCCCCATCATCCTTTAATTGTCAATTCCCTCAAAGTAGTAGATAAGATATTAAAAACCAATACCCCCTACGGTGCAGTTTGGAAACGTTACAATCACGACGGACACGGACAGAGAGATGATGGTACAGCCTGGTCGAATTGGGGTACGGGGCGTTCCTGGACATTATTAACTGGCGAACGAGGACAATACGAACTCGCTGCGGGTAACGATCCTACCCACTATATTAAAGCTATGGAAGGTTTTGCTAGCTGTACGGGTTTATTGCCAGAACAGGTTTGGGACGCTCCAGATATACCCCAGCAACATATGTATTGTGGCAGACCAACAGGTTCGGCAATGCCTCTGTTGTGGTCGCATTCAGAATATATTAAGCTCTTACGCTCTGCCGCAGACGGACGAGTATTTGACTATATTCCCGAAGTAGGCGATCGCTACGATAGTAGAACCGACTGTCAACTATTAGAAATTTGGAAACCCAATCGTCAAATAAATCGAGTCAAACCCAACTACACTTTGAGAATTCAAGACAAAAACGCTTTCCAGCTAGAATGGTCTGTTGACAAATGGCAAACCAGGCATAAGCAAGATTCTGTTGCTACAGTATTAAACATCAATTACGTCGATCTTTCCATTGCCCCAGAACAAAGTTTACCTATTTACTTTTCTTTTCTCAACCGAAATCGAGAAGATACATATATTATTGATATCGAACGCTAAATTAACAGTTATTTTAGGTTCAAAATATAGATGAAGCTAAAAAATTGACCTACAGTAGGAAAATAACTGAAAGAATAATTATCCTTTTAGAGATCTATATAACCCATTACTACAAAAAAATTTATGTCTAATCGCTGGTGGGAAATAATCGTACTCTGCGATCCAACTTTAGAAGAATCAATTTTTTGGCGGCTAGAACAATTTGGTTGTTCGGGAACTGCTACCGAAGCTAAAGAAGAACGCTGGTTAATTCGAGCTTACATTCCCGAAGTTAAAGTACAAAAGTCCGATTTAGCAGAGTTAGAGCGACACCTGGATCGAGATGCCATGCTAGTAGAAGCAACAGTCCCTGAAGTTAAATGGCAGTTAATCGACGAAGAAGACTGGGCAAACAGTTGGAAACAACATTGGCAACCAACAAATATAGGCGATCGCTTTACAATTTATCCCGCTTGGTTAGAAACCCCCTCAACTTCAGATAGATTAATTATGCGTCTCGATCCTGGAGTAGCTTTTGGTACGGGAACCCATCCTACTACCCAACTTTGTTTGGAGTCATTGGAAATGCGGTTTTACGATCCTACTGACTCTAATATTATTGCCGATATTGGTTGTGGTTCGGGAATTTTGTCAATTGCCGCCAGTCTATTGCAGGCAAAACAAGTTTATGCTGTAGATACCGATCCTCTAGCTACTAAAACAACTCGTAGCAACTGCCAGCTAAATCACATAGATTCGCAGCAAGTAAAAGTTATTGATGGCAGTATCGAGCGATTACTCGAACTTGACATCTCTTTTGACGGTATTGTCTGTAATATTCTTGCCGATACTATTACCGAGCTATTTCCTCAGTTCGATCTTATCAGCGGCGATCGTAGTTGGGCTATTTTGAGCGGCATTTTATTGGAACAGGCAGACGACATCGCTAGTTTGGTCGAATACTATGGCTGGACGGTTGCCGCTTTATGGAGACGTAAAGAGTGGTGCTGTTTTAATATTCGCCGTTCGGAATACTAGTCGGATAAAGTCAAAATTTCTACTCCATCTTTAGTAACGGCGATGGTATGCTCGAACTGAGCCGACAGTTTGCCATCTTTAGTAATTGCCGTCCAGCCATCGTCGAGAGTTACTGCCTCCCAGGTTCCTTCGTTGATCATGGGTTCGATAGTAAAAACCATCCCTGCTTTTAACTTCTTGCCTTTACCTCGCGTGCCGTAATGGGGAATTTGAGGGGCGGTATGAAAAATATGGCTGACTCCGTGTCCGACAAAATCTCTAACTACTGAATAATTATTGGCTTCGGCATATTCTTGAATTGCTGCACCAATATCACCTATTCTCGCGCCTGGTTTAACTTCGGCAATGCCGCGATGTAAGCATTCTGCAGTAACTTCTACCAGTTTTTTGGCTTCGGGAGAAGGAGTACCGACAAAAAAAGTTCTGGAAGTATCGCCGTGATAGCCATCTAAAATTGGCGTAACATCTATATTAATAATGTCTCCATCTTTAAGTACTTGTTTGGCATTGGGAATACCATGACAAATTACTTCATTAACACTGGTGCAAATGGATTTGGGAAAACCATGATAACCTAATGGCGCACTTCTGGCTTGCTTGGCTTGAGTCCATTCTTCGGCAGCATCATTCAAATCTAGCGTACTAATTCCTGGCTTGACCAAAGTAGCGAGATAGTCTAATAATTCGGCAGCTAAAGCTCCAGCACGGCGCATTTTATCTATTTCTCGCCTAGAAAGTAGAGTAATTCGTTCGCTTCCCATAAATAATTATCTTTCTTAATTCGATTTAAGGTTTAGATCTTTTGTATTTTGCGTTACGTAATTTATCGTAGCCAATTTTCGAGATTAATTTTGCTTCAACATTCCAAAAATTTTAAAAGTATTTTATAATTATTCAGTCGCTGGCAATACGCGACTCAAAGCGGCTCGGTAGCTCAGTTGGTTAGAGCGGGGGACTCATAAGCCCTAGGTCGTCAGTTCAAATCTGACTCGAGCCATCCTCAAACACAAGCCAAAAGCTAATCCCAGCGTAAAGCGTTGTAATGTAGATTTACCTTGGTGGCTCGGGTAGAGATAATCTTAAAGCTGAAACGGGTAACGATATACTTTATGGCGGTACTGGCGGCGATCGCCTCAGAAAGAATGAAGGTAATGATGTATTTGTCCTTACCTTCGGCGATGAAGTACGAAAATTGTCAAATTGATGATGTAGTTACAGCCAAACGGTTTTGGCGATCGCTTTTGCAATCTATACAGTGCGAGTAAATATGCTAAATACAATTAGCTGTTTTTCAATCCGAACAAATTTAATTTAATAAACCTAATCTTAATCTACCTCGAAATTTTCAATCTTATCGAGACGAATTACCGTATCGTCTTTTAATTTACACCAATCGGCACCATCAGCAGCATACACATCTACTATAAAATTTCTTACTTTGGTATGCTCATTATTGTCATTGAGATAAGTTAAATTACATTCCTTGTTCATTGTTGCTGTAGCTCTCAGGCGATCGTACAGTTTGCTGCTTACGGGAGTATAATTACTCATAATTTTTATATTTAATGTCATAAACAGTTCTAATTTTAAAAGTCGTATACGTCTCAAACATCTATAAAGAGTCAGTTAACGTAGTCAGGAACTGCCAACTGACTCACTCCAAAGATATAGATAAAAATAGCTCAATTTTTTTAACTATCATTAACTAAGAAAAAATACTTGATTTGTAGAATTAAAGCGATCGCCATGATTTTATAGCGATCGCTTTAGCTTAAATATGACTAAAAAATAGAGACAAAACCAAACAGGATTTGGAATCGCCGAATTTTAACGTACAATTAAATTTATCTAAATACCCTTATCATGCCTGGGTCTGCGAAAACACAAGGCATTTTTACGGCGACTTATAATTTACTTATCATAGAAATAAATAAATAATATTTTGATGATGATTGATTATAGTCTATAGTTTTACTAAATTGAAGATAAATATTTGGTTCACAGCCAAAAGTCAACCTAAATCGAATTGAAATTATGGAGCAGATATTCAGTGAAAGTATTTGGCTAGTACCTTGCTATGCACTAATTGGAGCGACTTTAGCATTAATGTGGTCGCCTGGAATTATTAAAAAAACTGGTTCTAGACCAGCAGGATATCTTAATATCGCTATGACTTGTGTGGCATTCGTTCACAGCGTTTTTGCCCTACAGGAAGTTTGGCAGCAGCCAGTTCAAGAAATCAGATTTCCCTGGTTGACAGCAGCAGGTTTGTATATTTCTTTTGACATCAAAATCTCTGCCGTTACCGTTGGGGCGTTGGTTTTAATTACGGGATTGAATATTCTCGCCCAAATATATGCCATTGGCTATATGGAAATGGACTGGGGTTGGGCGCGTTTTTATGCTTTGATGAGCTTTTTTGAGGCGGGTTTATGCGGACTGGCCCTATGTAATTCACTCTTTTTTAGCTATGTTTTCTTAGAGTTACTTACTTTGGCTACCTATTTAATCGTCGGCTTTTGGTTTGCTCAACCTTTGGTGGTTACAGGGGCAAGAGATGCCTTTTGGACGAAGCGAGTAGGAGACTTATTGCTGCTAATTGGCATAATTGCCCTGTGGTCTTTTACGGGAACCTGGAATTACGACGAATTGGCGCAGTGGACGGAAGTAGCTAACCTCAAACCAATAACAGCTAACTTACTTTGTTTGGCATTAATTGCGGGTCCCCTGGCTAAATGCGCTCAATTTCCCCTACAGCTATGGCTGGACGAAGCGATGGAAGGACCAATTCCTGCTTCAATGTTGCGTAACTCAATTGTTGTAGCTACGGGGGCATATGTCCTAATTCAGCTACAGCCTGTTTTGGCACAGTCAGACATTTCCAATCTGTTTATGTTGGTCATAGGTTCGGCTACGGCTATTGGTGGTTCTTTAATTGCGATCGCTCAAGTAGATATCAAACGCACTCTATCTTATTCGGTAAGTGCCTACATGGGTTTTGTATTTATTGCCGTTGCTATAGGCGCAAATGATGCAGCCTTACTACTAATTTTGACTCATGCTGTTGCCATGACGCTGTTGTACATGAGTACTGGAACTATAGTAATTAGCAATATTACTCAAAACATTACTTTGTTAGGCGGTGTTTTTTCTCGCCGTCCTTTGAGTGGAATTGCTTTTTTGGTAGGTGGTGCGGGTTTGATAGCCATTCCCCCTTTTGGTGGTTTTTGGGCATTACTAGACTTAGGAAATTATTTACTAGAAGTCGAGCCGATATTACTAGGAGTAATGTTGGTCGTAGACGCGTTGACGGCATTTAACTTGATGCGAACTTTTTGTTTGGTCTTTGCAGGTAAACCCAAAGCCATGACCAAACGCTCGGCGGAAGTTCTCTGGGCGATGGTCGTGCCGATGATGATTTTAGTTGGGGTTAGTTTGCATTTACCTTTGATTATGCAGCAGTTTAATCTACTACCAACTTGGGCAAAATTAGATAAAAGCATTGCCTTACTTTTGCTGGGTTCGAGTTTACTGGGAATTAGTTTGGCAGCAATTTTATATCTCAAAGATAGAAAAACTAAACCCGTAGAATTAGTACCGACTTGGATACAGCAACTGTTAGCCAACGATCTTTATATTCAAGATATTTATCGTCTGACTATTGTTGGTTTGGTGAGTATTGTTTCTCGGATTATTTCCTGGTGCGATCGCTATATCGTTGATGGTGTAATCAACTCAATTGGATTTGGTACTTTATTTAGCGGACAAACTTTAAGATATAGCAATTCGGGACAGTCGCAATTTTATTTTCTCTCTATTGTATTGGGAACGATTTTGTTGGGTTTGATGTTGGCTTTGACTTTTGATGTTGGCTTTGACTTTTCAAAAATTAATTTCAATACTATTTAGCCGATACGGTCAAATGCAATACTTTACTTTAAACAAAGCAATTAAAAAAGTTCCTTTTGACCCAGCTAATTAACAAAAGTCAATTAAAAATGTTGGTGCCAGACACCGCAGAAGTTCAAATAATTAGCTAAATCTATCTCTCATTTGTGACAAATAACGATTGATAACATTGTTTTTCAAATCATGCTTAGTTTTTTAATTTGGCTACCTTTTACAGGAGCATTACTAGTTGCTTGTTTACCCACAAAAAAGCAACGCTTATTACAAACAACCAGTTTGGGGTTTAGTATTGTTTCTTTTGTAGTTTCTCTGTCACTAATTTTTCTCTATGATTACCAACTACAGGGTTTACAACTGACAGAATTTTTACCCTGGATTGAAATTTTAGGACTCAATTACAACTTGGGAATTGATGGTTTATCTTTGCCTTTAGTCATACTCAATAGTTTATTGATATGTGTGGCAATTTATAGCAGCAATTTTACTCAAGAAAATGACACCTTAATTCGTCCCAAGCTGTTTTACTGTCTGATTTTAATTTTGGCTAGCTGTATCAACGGTGCTTTACTGGCACAAAATTTGCTGTTGTTCTTTATTTTTTATGAAATTCAACTCATTCCTGTATATCTTCTAATCAATATTTGGGGAGGCGAAAATCGCGGCTATGCCGCGACAAAGTATTTGCTTTATACGGCATTTTCTGGCGTGTTTGTGCTGGCGACTTTCTTGGGAATCGTCTTTCTGACTACCAGCAGTTTTGACTACGACACCATTCAAACTCAAATATTGCCCTATAGCAAACAAGTAATTCTGGCGATCGCGCTAATTATTGGATTTGCGATCAAAACTCCTTTAGCTCCCCTGCATACTTGGTTGCCCGATGCATACACCGAATCTTCTACCCCAGTCTCGATAATTCTAGGGGGCATACTTTCCAAACTAGGAACTTATGGCTTGATTAGATTTGGCTTGGAGTTGTTTCCGCAAGTTTGGAACGATCTGGCTTTTTGGTTGGCTGCGATCGCCGCCGTCAGTGCTTTATATGGTTCGTTTGTAGCAATTTCACAAACCGATCTTAAAAGAATGGTGGCATATAGTTCCATTGCCCATATTGCCTTTGTAGTTTTAGCAACGGCGGCAGGAACTTCGATCGCCATATCTGGGGCAATCTGCCAGATGTTTGCTCACGGCTTGATTGTCGCGCTTTTATTCTATTTAGTAGGAATCGTAGAAAGAAAAACTGGCACCCGCGATCTTAACGTACTCCGAGGCTTAATGAATCCCCAACGGGGTTTACCGTTAATTGGCGGTTTGACTATTCTGGCAGTAATGGCTAGTGCTGGTATACCTGGAATGGTTGGTTTTATCGGCGAATATATTTCTTTTCAGGGCAGCTTTACCGTATTTCCGACTTTCACCATATTGTGCCTGGTTGCGACTGGTCTGACTTCGGTTTACTTTGTAATTTTGCTTAATAAAACCTTCTTTGGCAAAATCGATTGTCGTCAAACACCAACCGTCTATCCTAGAGTACGACTAGCAGAACGCTTGCCTGCTTTGGTTTTGGCACTATTAATCGTAGTATTGGGAGTACGCCCCGCCTGGTTGACCGATCTTACCGAATTTAGCATCCTTGCCAGTCATCCAGATACTACCACGCTCGTGTCTCAAAAACTTTCTTCGTAAGGGTGAATTGCAATTCACAGGGGGCTGAGATTTGGAGTTTGTCCAGGCGTTTATGCGCCCTGCCTCTACATTTAATAACCGAATGATTAACATGACTCAAACTATAACAACCAAACTACCACCTACCAACCATGAATTCGCCGATGTCATTCATCGTTTAGAGGCTGGCGGTTCGATGCTGCCCGATACTCCTGAAAACTTGATGCAGATAATCGGCATTTACAAAGCTTATGCTATTCCTATGGACTTTTACTGGCGAGATCTGCTTTACATTGCCGAACGAGTGTTTTTAAATCCCCTACCCTTTTTTAAATATTTTTTGCCCCAAAAATATTTAGACTTTCCCAACCGCTATGCAGGTGAAGACGCTGCACTTCAAGTTTGGCGTGGTAAAGCCTCGGCACATCCCGAACTTTTAGAGTTTATGGCTAAAGGGGAAACTGGTAAAATGCCCAAGCTGCTGCATCACCTTAACCACGACCGAATTAATATGGAATTTGCCGAAGCCTGTATGCAGGCAATGTTTTGGCATCAAGATATCAATCCTAAATTTAACGAATTTTTAGACAGTCAAGAGTATAAAGACAATGCCAATCGGGCGATAAAAGCTTACTTTAAAAACAATCCTCTGATGTTGGGACTGTATAAGCTCTTCCCCAATATGTTTTTAGAACAAGTCCGACAGCTATCTTACTATTCTAATTTAGGGCTTTTCTGGGAAGTAATGTGTCCCGTATTTCTAGAAATGTCCGATCTTTACGATGAAGGTAAGATGACTACTGTAAAAGAGGCAATGGAGTTTTTGGTCAACGGAATTTTTGCCGTTGCAGGTAGACCAATCTATCATCATGTATATATTAGGGATGAATGCTATGAAATTATTCCTAAATCCCAAGGTTTTACCTGGCTGTATGAGGCGGCATTACCCTATGTAGAAGCAATTTTTTATCGGACTTCTCCATTTCGCGGCACCAAGTCTTATAACGCCCAAGCCCTACAGGTACCAGACAAACAGCCAGACTTTCACTATGGCATTCTTTACGCCGATGTTTTACCCGTAGGAATGGCGGGAATTCCTCCCACTTTGCTGATGGACGATATGTGGCATTTTCTTCCAGATTATTTGAGAGACTACTACAGACAACACTGTCGGGGTGAAAGCGATATGCTAGTGCAGTTGGGCATTACCTTTCAGCGATCAATGTATAATGTTACTTCGGCTGTAATTCAGGCATTGCGACAAGCATTACTATATCCTCTAGACGATCCCAACCCCGAACACTTGCAAAAAAATCGAGCGTTTTTTACCGCCCAAATGGAGCGTTTTAAACGCTCTGAAGCTCGTTTGCGAGATATTCAAAGTTCTGAGTATCGTTAAACTTGGCTTTTAATTTCGCTCGAAGTTTATCCCATCAAAATTACATTATCAATTACATGAATAATGCCATTGTCAGCTTCAATATCTGCGGCGATCGCAGTGGCATTTTTTACTTCAAAAAGATCGTTGTTACAATTAATTGAAATTGGCGAACCTTCTAGCGAATCTACCGAATCTACTTTACTCAAATCTGCTTTGGTTAATTTTCCTGCAACTACATGATAGGTAAGTATTCTAGCTAGTTGAGGTGGATTGTCAACTAAGGTCTGAACCGTGCCTGGAGGAAGTTTGGCAAAAGCATCATCGTTGGGAGCAAATACGGTAAATGGTCCTGAAGTTTTTAAAGTTTCAACTAAATCGGCGGCTTTAACCGCAGCTACCAAGGTGCTAAACCCCTCTGTGTTGACTGCAATATCGACAATATCTGCCATATTATTTTTTGCGATCGATAATTGATAATAAATTCACATCGATTATACTACTTATCTAGTAGTGCAACCTGAAAAGTTGCATCGATCGAATTAACCGAGGAAATTTAGTGGCTGAAAGTAAAATACGGTCGAATCAGAAAAACTTACTTTTGGCTGTAAATTTAACTAACCAAGGACATTGGCTGTAAAGCTGGACGTGGTTCTAGATTGGGCGGATAGTAATCTAATTCTGCTGCCATCAAATGATGGGGACGATCGCAAATATCGATTTCTTTTAACGAGTTCCAATGCAGTCTTTGAAAAAACCTAACGTTTTGTAATTGAACTGTGGCTAAAAACTGGCGACATCCCCAGGTATTGGCAGTAGTAACGGCTTTCTGGATCAAACCTTTGCCAATACGTCCTACGCGGCGATAATCTTGGTGGACACCCAATCTACCGCCATACCACAGTCCTGGTTTTGGTTCGTAAATTCTAACAACTCCGACAACTTGGTTATTGCTATTTACAGCAACAATTGGATAAGCAATATTATCGTATTTGTCGCGATCGCTCGTTTCAAAAATACCTTGTTCCTGGCAAAATATTTCTTGTCTGAGTTGAAAATATGCTTCGATTTCTGTTGGAGTTAGTGCGAGTTTAAATTGATAATTTTTTTTAACCATGTTCGTTTGACAATACATTAACGTAGGAGCAATGCGTGAAGCTGTCTCCGCTACAGGGTTTCAAATGCAGATAATGCCGAACAGGCACCACATTTAGCGCAACCTGCTTTAATATCTTGAGAAAACATCCCCGCTTTCCTTAACATTGCGCCTACTTGTTCGTAGATGGCATACATAAATTCACTGCTGGGTGGCTTATGGTTAACTAGAGGCGTACCCATAATCGGAACAAAAGGAACGACAAAAGGATAGACACCTAGTTTTATCAGGCGATCGCAAGTATTGACTATAGTATCCATGCTATCTCCCAAACCAGCCAGAATGTAGGTGCTTACCTGTCCCCAACCAAAAACTTTAACTGCCGCCTCAAAAGCCTGAAAATAATAATCCAAAGATACTTTAGCTTTTCCTGGCATGATGCGATCGCGCACCTTTGGTTCCAATACCTCTAAGTGCATTCCCAGGCTATCTATACCTGCCGCTTTCATTTTCTCGAACCATACAAAATCATTCGGGGGTTCGCACTGTGCCTGAATGGGTAAATTGACTCTGGCTTTTACCGCCTGGGCGCATTCGCTCAAATAAGCCGCACCTCTGTCGGTAGTGTTGGGCGTTCCCGTAGTCATTACCAAGTGTTCGATTCCGTCTAGTCTAACTGCTGCCTCTGCTACTTCTGCTAACTGTTGGGGAGTTTTTTGGGCGATAGTTTTACCTGCCTCTAAAGATTGTCCTATCGCGCAAAATTGACAGGCAGTATTGCGGTTACTATAGCGAATGCAGGTTTGTAAAACTGTGGTAGCTAAGACATTGTGGCTGTGTAACAGGGCAATCTGGCTGTAAGGAATTCCGTCAGCAGTTTTAAGACTATAAAATTTTGGCTGTTGGGGAAAGGCGATTGACGCGATCGCCCGACCGTTTTTCCGTAGGGAAGTATCATAATACTCCCCCACGGTATATGGCGATTCTGCTGCCACACCGTTATATACGGGAATCATTACCGTCGTTCCGTCTATAGTAACGGCTTTATGATCCGATGGTCCCGCGCCGCCTTTTCTACCTGCCGCACCCGTGTCGCGATCTATCAGTTTCAAACCTTGTGACTGTAGTTCGGTAATCAATTTTTGTTTGCTAATTGTCATTAATTATTGCTTATTGCTTAACTCACAAACGACTGAAGATCGTAATCTCAGTCATTTCATTTATTATTTTTCTTTACGGACGACACAAGCGTTTGAGGTTTCCTAGAAGGATGCGTCCTCCTCAAGGAAGAGGCTTAAAACCTCAATGTTCAATGTTTAATGATTGGTCACTAGTTACTTTTTCTGAATCGACAGAAGCCCCATCGTTGTTAGAGTTGCTTCCGTTAGTAGAATAGTTTTGCTCCGTAACTCTAAATAAATGAATATCGTTTTGATGTAAAACCGTTCGCTTATCGGTATCTAACTGAAGCTGTAACAAGTCGGGACGAGCATAATGTCCGATCGCATCCATCATCCGTTTGCGCTTGGTAATTAAAGAAAAGTCTAGTTCGGCGATCGCCATTCCCTCTCCTTCGGTTATAGGTTCGCATAATGGAACCCCTTCAGGAGAAATAATCGTGGTATAACAACCGCCAGTTAATACTTTTTGTAACTTTTCATCGGGGCAAATTTCGGCAACCTGTTCGGGAGTTAGCCAACCCGTAGAGTTGACTACAAAACAACCAGCTTCTAAGGCATGATGACGAACCGTCACTTCTGTTTGTTCGGCAAAAATTTGTCCTACCATCGAACCAGGAAATTGAGCGCAGTGTATTTGTTCGTATTGCGCCATTAGGCTATATCTAGCCAGAGGATTGTAATGTTCCCAACAGGCTAAAGCACCGAGTTTGCCCACAGCCGTATCTAAAACTTTTAATCCCGAACCATCACCCTGTCCCCAAATCATCCGTTCGTGATAGGTAGGGGTTATTTTGCGCCGTTTTAATAACAAAGTTCCATCGGCATCAAAGATTAATTGGGAATTATATAGCGAACCGCCATCGCGTTCGTTAATCCCCAGAACAACCACCATACTGTGGGCTTTTGCCGCCTTACTAACTGCCTCAGTAACAGGACTCGGAACCTTCACCGCCTCTTTATACAAACGCAGGTGTTCTTTTCCCGTCAGTACGGGAGGCTGAATAAAAGAGAAGTAAGGATAGTAAGGAATAAAAGTTTCTGGAAAAACGATTAACTCTACTCGTTCGGTGGCGGCATTTTCTATAGCTTGTAAAACTTTATTAGTCGTTCCCTCGCAGCTATAGAGTACGGGAGAAAGCTGTACGGCAGCGGCTTTAACTGTGCGTGAGTAATCCATCGTTTCGTAAATTGTTGATGGTCAATTGTCAATACTATTTAAGGTAATATATGAAGGCAAATGTCCATTTATCCCTACTAGTAACAGAGTTACATCGTCCAGGTGTCGAGGATAAATGCCCCTTCTTTACGATGTAGCAGAATAAAGTCCAATACATCTTTAGGATTAATGGGAATAATGCCAGGAATTAAAGAAGGTTCTCCGTGTCCGTATAAGGCTTGCAATGCAAAGCGACAGGCGTAAACTTTACCACCTTCGTCCATAATCTTAATTAATTGATTGTTTAGAGCTTGATGTCCTGGAAAAGACTCATCGCCAATCTTAGGAAAGCCTCGCTGTACTCCTAGCGTAACCCCAGGACCATAGAGTAAAACTGAAGTTTCAAAGCCTTTACGAATTAGCCTAGTTGCCTGTAATAAGTTTACCAAGCCAATCGAACCTTCAAAAGCTACAGTATGAAAAGTAACTAAAGCTTTTTCGCCTGGTTCTGCCTGTACGTCGGGAAATACTTTTTCTTCGTAATCTACAAAATAGTCACCAGCTTTGTGTGCGGGGGTAGTAACTTCAGGCATAATTTTGTCTCCTTAAATGTTTGTTATCTATAAAATAGAAATCGATAGATTGCTGTTAACTGTTGACTGTTAAGAACCGATCGCAGCTTCGTTGACAGCCAGTAACGAACCTGGATAAGCAATATTGGTACTCATTAAAATGCGATCGCATATATATCGAGCATCTCTAGCAATTCCCGAAAATCTTGCCGACCCCCAGGTATACAGCCAGGGAAGACCGAGAAAATAAAGTCCTTTTACGGTAGTTACACCTCGGTTGTGATGGGGATAACTTTTACCATCAAACACGGGAATTTCAATCCAGCTAAAGTCGGTTTCAAAACCAATACACCAAACTACAGCACCGATATTGGCTTCTTGATAATTGAGATTGGTAACTTCGGTTTCTGGCTGCCAAACGGGTTGATATGGTGGTTCTATAGGTGCCGAGATCTGATTTTGTTCGATGTATTTATCTATCGTGCGTTTGATGCTGGCGGCTACTTCATCGGCGCGATCTAAATTGACTTTAAGATTGGGTTTAAATTCTAAACGATCGCCTCGAATATCGGCTAAAGATCCGTATAGCTGCATCCCTTCCAGGGCAAACTGTCTGAGATCGATTTCATGTCCGCCATCGCGTCCTGTAAGATAGTGGTTGGTTTTGTGTCTGACCTTTTCTTTATCTGGATGATCGTCAATAGGTAGATCGTAGTAACCCATGCGATCGAGCCAATCTACTACATCTTTACCCCGATAACGTCTTGCCGAACGAGGCGCACCACCTACGCAGAGATGAACTTTTTTACCTGCAAGATGCAAGTCTTCAGCTATCTGACATCCCGACTGTCCAGATCCAACTACTAAAATATCGCGATCGCCTAATGATTCGGGATTTTTGTAATCTGATGAATGTAGCTGTAAAATGTCTGCGGATAGCCTTTCTGCCATTCTCGGTATTTTAGGCAGGTGATAGTTACCTACAGCAATTACTACTTTGTCGGCAATAAAATCCCCTATAGAAGTAGCCAACTCAAAGACATCTTGAGTATGATTCTTGCGAACTTTTAAAACATTTACCCCTTCTTTTACGGGAAGATCGTATGAGTTAGCGTAGTCTTCTATGTACTTAACGATTTTATCTCTTTCCATAAAACCGTCGGGATTGTCACCTGGATAATAATATCCTGGAAGCTTACATTGCCAGTTGGGTGTTACCAAACAAAAACTGTCCCAACGTTTATCACGCCAAGAATGAGCAATTTTGTTTTTCTCAAAGATAATATGGTCGATCCCTTTTTCTTTCAGGCAGTAACTTAGGGACAAACCTGCTTGACCACCTCCTATTATGACAACGGAATAACGTTCTTTCATAAGCTCAATTGATTTAGATGCACCTGACTTATGTTTTTCGCATCCGATCGCAGATTAAAGCTTAGTCCATAGTTTGCCCTGTGTATTTTGTTACGGAAAAAATTAGTCTGGTAATAGTTACAGGCAAGCGATCGCTTTTTGCATATTTGAGGTATTTATAGGCGGTTTTACCTGTCAAAAGTGACAGGTGTTGAAAAAATATCTAATTAAGGAACAAAAGTTTTAAGCAAAGACGAAACTCGCTACTATACATATCCAAAACTATGTTTAAAGTTTGATTTACATCAATATTTGGGAACTATACATGATGATATGCAAAATATGCTTTTTTCTTATACAAGAGAGGATAGATAATGAATACAGATTTAAAAAAACTTGAGATAACTATTGAAGAACAAAAAGAAATAAGCGGTCAAGATATAAATGATACAGGCGACATATTGTTTAAAAAAGAAAAAGATTTTATTTCTGATATCAAAGATTTTATAAATAAACTTTCTCTTAATTTTACTATATATTTAATTATAACAGGAGTACTTATAGCTTTAACAGTGACAGGATTGATCTTTCTTGGTTTTGCTATACTTTTTATGAGCTACACTGCTACATATGTAATTTTGCCAATCTGGTTTGCATTATCTTCAAGATTTGCAATAAGAGAAACCATAAAACAGAAAAACAGAAATGATCGGAGCCAACAGAAGGAGCAATTTTATTTATTATCAAAAATTATCTCAAAAATTAAAAAATTTAATACGTTTATTAAATTAATAGATATAAACGACCAACTAACCGAAGTTGGATTAAATGGAATGTCTCAAGAAGAAAGAGCAAAATCAATAGAGGTGTTGTCTTTATTAAGACAAGATTTAATTAAATCGTTAAAAACGGAAAGAATATTAAGAGAAAATAAAGAATTAATGACTGAAAGTCCTGAATTACTTTTTGATAGTCTATCTGACCTGATTGTTTTGCAGACAGACGAAAAAGCTTCACAATTTGGAAAATTAGTGAGTAATGCTTTAGAAATCGCACAAGAAGTGCAGAAAGAAATGAGTATAATTAAAATACGCACATAAGTTGATTGGCAATTAATTCATAAATTGTAATACTATAATCCACGCGCTATGGAAGCTGAAATCACCAAAAGTGATAATTCTCAGGGAATTATCACTTTAAAGTATATAGCGACCGCAAAAAATTACAATTACCGATAAAAAATACCGATTTTAGGAATATTGTTGTAAATTAGTCAATCTCTACAACTACAGGTGCATGATCGCTAGGTTTGTCTAACTTTCTCGGTTCGATATCGATCCAACAGTTAATGGCGCGATCGCACAAATGTGAAGTTAAATAATGATGATCGATGCGCCAGCCTCGGTTACGGACAAAACCCGCAGCGCGATAGTCCCACCAGCTATAATGTTCTGGTTCGCTGGTAAATTTGCGAAAGGCATCTTGTAAGCCAAGTTCGAGAATTGTTGCCAGTGCTTCTCTTTCGGCAGGAGAAGACATAATGTGAGTGTCTCTATTTTTAGAAGTATAAATATCTTTATCTTCTGGAGCAATATTAAAATCGCCACAAACGCACATTTCAACAGTTTGAGCTTGCAGTGTTTGAAGGTATTCTCGTAAAACTTTAAACCAGTCTAATTTGTACTGATATTTTTCACTGGCGATCGCCGAACCGTTGGGAACATAGAGATTGACAATACGAATATCACTAACTACGCCACTAATTACTCGCTTCTGTAAATCGAATTCCGTTTCCTTGCCAATTATTGGACTAAAGCCATAGCTAACCTCGGTTAATGGCATTTTACTAAATATAGCTACGCCATTATAAGATTTTTGCCCCGAAATATACAGGTTATAGCCCAAATCTTCAAAAGGCGATCGCGGAAAATCTTTATCCTGCACTTTAGTTTCCTGCAAGCAGAGAACATCTACCTGATGTTGCTGTAGCCAATCAATTACAATCTGTTGTCGGGTGCGGATTGAGTTAACATTCCAAGTGGCTATCTTCATTGACTGCTAATAAATAATCGGCGCGAATCATACATTAGCGTAGAACAGAGCAAAAGTAAAACTGGGCATGAAAGAACAATTAGCAACAATGACTCTCAAGGTTTTTGTCTACGGCACTCTCAAACCAGGGGAAAGTAACTACCAGTATTATTGTGCGGCAAAAGTGCGATCGCGCTCTCCAGCTTATGTTAGGGGTAAATTATACAGCTTGCCTTTTGGCTACCCTGCGATCGCTGAAGGAGATAACAAAGTTACAGGTTTCTTACTGGAATTTACAGACTTTAATGTTTTACAAGATTTGGATTTTCTAGAAGGATATGGAGAAGATCGAGATTTAGAGCTAAATGAATATTACCGTTTGCTAGTTCCCGTTTACGAACTCGACAGCGATCGCTTGTTAACTAATGCCTGGTGTTATTTTATGGAAGAATCTAAGATTGCTCGATTTAAAGGTATTGCTGTAGCTTCTGGCTGGTGGAGTAGCGAGTAGCAAGTAGCAAGTATTTTTAGATAGTTAACTAAAAAAATTATCCTGTAAATATAATATGCAACATATGCAACGCCAATAATTTCTTTGCAAATACAATTGTAGTTTTTTCGTTACCTTTTGTAAGTTGCTAGAATCAAACCAAAACTCTATGGTTACAGCTACTCATCCGCAAGCTTGGTCTGAGGCGATCGCCAGACCTGCTACAGAATTTGCTCTGACTCCTCTTAAAGTTATCTCAGGCTCAATTCCTGAAGGACTACAGGGAACTTTATATCGTAATGGTCCCGCTCGTCTCTCTAGAGGTGGCGATCGCGTGGGACATTGGTTTGATGGAGATGGTGCGGTATTAGCGGTTCATTTTGAGGCAGCAGAAGCAAGCGCAGTTTATCGCTACGTCAAAACCGAAGGATACCTAAACGAAGAACGCCAAGATAGCTTTATCTATCCCAACTATGGCATGACTGCCCCTGGAGCATTTTGGAATAATTGGCTCAAACCAGTTAAAAATGCGGCAAACACTTCAGTTTTAGCATTGCCAGATAAAGTTTTGGCTTTATGGGAAGGAGGATTGCCTCATGCTTTAAATTTAGAAGATTTAACAACTCAGGGTAAAGATAAGCTATCTGGTTTGTCAGATAAGCAGTCTTATTCGGCACATCCTAAAGTAGATTCTCAGACGGAAGAAATATTTAACTTTGGTATTGGTGCGGGGTTAAATGCAACGTTAAATCTCTATCGCAGCGATCGCACTGGTAAAATTCAGCAGCAAAGTACATTCGATCTTAAAGGTTTGCCTTTAGTGCATGACTTTTTACTGGCAGGACAGTATTTAGTCTTTTTTGTTTCTCCAGTGCGAGTAAATCTAGCAGCAGTAACTTTGGGGCGCAATAGCTTTAGCGATGCTATGGAATGGCAGCCAGAACTCGGTACGGAAGTTTTAGTATTCGATCGCCAGACACTAAGTTTAGTTAGTAGAAGCGAAGCAGAACCTTGGTATCAGTGGCATTTTACCAATGGTTGTGTAGACAACGAAGGCGCGATTGTTACCGAACTAGTTCGCTATGAAGATTTTCAAACTAATCAATATTTGCAAGAAGTAGCAACGGGTAGCACGAAAACTTCTGCGCCAGGAACTTTATGGCAGGTAAAAATTAATCCTCAAACTGGAGAAGTTGTACAAAACGAACAGCTACTCACCGATAACTGCGAATTTCCCGTAATCGATCGCAACTGCGTTGGTAAGTCATGGCGTTATACCTATCTAACTATTCAGCGCGATCGCGATTTAGTCGGTAAAGAATTATTTGGCGCGATCGCTCGTTTCGACCGTGAAACAGGTAATTTGTCTATTGCAGACATGGGAGAAAACTGTTACGCTTCCGAACCTATATATGTTTCTCAGCCTAATTCTCAATCGGGTTGGCTATTAACGGTGGTTTATAACGGTAACGAAGACTCTAGCGAAGTAAGAATTTATCAAAGCGATCGCTTGACTGAAGAACCCTGTTGCCGTCTGGCTTTACCCAGTGTGATTCCTCATAGCTTTCATGGCACATGGAAAGATAAATAACGAGTTTTCAAATTAGAAACCCTGAAAAACTATAACCAATTTCCTACCAGAACAAAAGCAGCCCAATAAAAAGGATGATCGAAATCTTCTGAATCAATCAAAGCCAACTGAGCTTGTCGTAACGCTTCTCCTTTGTTTAAACCCGATTGAGATCGCACTAACTCTTGATAAAACTCGTTCATTAACAAAGTAGTAGAGTTATCTTTGACCGACCACAAAGTAGCAAGGGTGCTTCTAGCACCAGAACGGACGGCTACTCCTGCCAAACCTAAAGCAGCCTGCTTGTCTCCTGCGGCTGTTTGACAGGCACTAAGAACCATTAAGTCTAAGGGATTTATTTGCGTAAATTGACGATTACGAAGTAAAGTCTCAAACTCATTAACTTTAACGCGATCGTTCCAGGTAAGGATATAAGTATTTTCTGGATCGGAGCTAAATTGTCCGTGAGTGGCAATATGAAGTATAGGTGCGTTAATTCGAGCGAGTTTGGTTTGTAAATTAGCTTCGGTAAACTCGCTATCTAACAGTAGCTTTGTCGGCAAATAACTTGAAATTTCGGTCAATTCTGTTTGTACTCCAGGTGGCGAAGCAAAGCCTTGATTGGACTGGCTAATTCCCCCAGCTACTGCTTTTAAATTATCTTTCAAACTGGTTGGAGGCAATAATTGTAAACCAGGTGTCAGAGCAATATTATATTTCTCGATCGCGTATTGTTTGCCGTCATATAATGCCGCCATAGGTATATTTCGCAAACTACCGTCCAAGACAAAGGCAAGGGTTTTAATTTCGTGCTTGGTCAACTCTGCTTCTGCGGGTTCGATCGACCAATCATAAACCTGTTGGGATAGTTGCAGTCTTATTTGGTTAGAAAAAACTGGATTGAAAGATTGATATAAATTTTCTATGGTACTTTCAATTTTAGCCTGGGGTAAATAAGTAGAGTAATAACGTAGGGAACGGTCTGGTAAAGATAAAATAACTGCCAGGCGATCGCGCAAGATAATTGGATAAATTACCGCCGCAGTCGGATCGATATCATCTATTTGTTTGGGTTTGGCTGTCAGACACACTTCTTGAAAAAAGTTTTCTAGTTCTGCTAACTGTAGCGACTCAATTGTCTCGCGGGCTTGTTTGAGTTGTGCTTGAGAGGGAGTGCCATCTAATAAAGTTGCTACTAATTCGCGATACACTGGTTCGACACTTTCGCGAAAAGAAAACTGAGCATCGGGATTTATGGCTACTAAAGAGCTACGTAACGATTGTAGATTATTGACAGCTTCAGTATAGGGTGCGATCGCGCCAGCAACATCTCCTTGTTTTTTCTGCAATCTACCTAGTTGCCATTGCCATTGATAGCTAATATCGGTAGCGTTAATCGCCTGTGATAGTTCGAGAGCCTGTTCGGTAAACTTTCGAGCTATAGACCATTGCTGCTGACGTTCGTAAAAATATCCTAAAGTGCCTAGAGTTGAAGCCTCTGCTCTTTTGTCTTCAAGCATTCTCGATTGTTTTAGAGTTTCTTGAAGTAAATTTTCGATTTGTGGGTTGCGATTGGCGAAGCCAGCGCGCAGAGGGCGATCTCCAACAACAGGATTATTCGCTTGTAAATCGATCGCATTTTTAGCTAGATTGATTCTGGCAAAAACTGTCGGTCTACTAAGGGATAATTTGTCGATATTTGCGTAAATCAGATCGATTAAAGTAGTTGCAGACTGCCACTGTCGGGTAGCAATATACAAACTTAGTAAGTTTAGTCGTGCTTCTGTTTGCGTAAGAGGCTCGACAATAGTAGCGATCGCTCGTTAATAGAAGGCGATCGCTTTTTGCCTATGTTCTAATAGTTTGGCAGTATTTCCGAGGCTAAAAAAAATCCCAGCTTTTAATTCTGGCGATTCGAGTTCACTAGCGATCGCTAAACTTTCATCTAGAACTTCTTGCGAACGGTTAAGACGCCAATAGTTTGTAAAGTATTTCCCAAACTATGTAATACCTGTGCTTTTAATAAGGGGTCAGCTCGATCTTCTAACTCTTGCTGCAATGTTTCTAGCAGGTTTTGCGCTCGCCGATGTAAGCCTAAAGTTTGTAGAGCCTGAGCGCGATCGAGTTGGCTGCCAATCACTCCAATTTTATCGCCAGCACTTTCATAGATAGCTGCCGCCTGCTGCCAAGTTTCCAGAGCAGTTTCCGCTTTACCCATAGCTAGTTCTAAACTGCCTTTGGTATTTAAAGCCTGGGCTAAAACAAGAAAATTTACTTCAGACAAATTTTCTTGTAAGAGTTTTAAACTAAGAGAGTTATAGGTTTCTGCTTTTTGCCACCGTCCCAACTTTTGATGTGCCAGGGAAAGATAGTTTAAACTCGCCGCTTGATTTTGGCGATCGCCCCTTTGCCGATAAATTTGCTCTGCTTGTTGCCAAGCTGTAATTGCTTCAGTATATTTACCTGCTTCATAGGCAGTTCGTCCTCGATCGATTAACTGTACAGCATCATTTGTCGTTTTAATAACCGAAGTTTCTTTTGTAGATGGCTGAGAAATTGCAGGAATAGCAATTGTTAGAGTTAGAGTTAACAAACTCAGGCAAACTGCAAAACGGCAAGAGCGAAAAAAATCAATCATTTTGAGCAACTGAGATCGATATGCTGCTTGTTACGACAGGCATAGTTTAAGATTGCCCAAATTACTACCAACCTTATTGAAATAATAAAAATTAGTTTGACTTAAGTACTTGATGCTTTTGTTGTCCGCTACAATCAAAATCGTTGCTGTTGAGAGCGAGAAAATTTTGACCCGAAACAGTAACTAGTTCCACGTTTCCTTGTCGGTTCAAGATCCAGGTTTGAGCTTCAACAACAGAAGAATTATCGCCCTTACCGAAAGAAGGAGTTCTACTAAAATCTAGCGTTTGCTCCAAGGAAAAATTAAGATCGGACTTGTTAGTACCCAGATCGGGTAACAAATCATCGAAACCAGCAACATTGTTTAAAGGGTTAGCAATTCTACTACCACGACCGACATTAACAAAATAGCTATCTTCTGCCATCTCACATCCTCGATCTAAATAGAGGTCGGGATCGATGGGAGTTTCTGGAGGTGTGAATATTTCTAGATGGCGATCGTCAATGCTAATAGCTCTGACATCAACCGTACCATCTAAACCTAACTCCGAACTCGCACTAATCGCGCTATTGGCAGCAACGAATAAACCTTTAGTGGTGATTTTAATATTTCCACCATTTCCTTTTAGAGCATTAGCAACTATTGAGCTTTTACCAATTGGAGTAATAGTACCAGCATCAATATGAATATTCCCTCCGTTACCAGTTCCTTTAGCTTCAGCAGAAATAAAGCCGCGATCGCGCAATAATAATGTATCTGCCACTTGTAAATTAATATTGCCACCATTACCCGATTTTGTAGAGGCAGTAACACCTCCTGCTGCTTCGAGCAAAATTGAGTCAGCATCTATACTTAAACTACCAGCATCTCCTAAACCATCATTCCTTACTGAAATTTGTGCGCCGTTAGCGACTTCTAGTTGAGGAGTTTTAACGCTCAAACTGCCACCATCACCACCAGGAATAGGTGGAAGGCTAAAAATCTGCTGCAAAACTGGATTGACAACTCTAGCAGCAGAGGTAATGACGCTAGGTTCTGTAAAATTGGGCGAGGTTTCAAAAATTTCAATAGACTCTGAGGCGTTAATATTTACGTTTCCCGCACTACCTTTAGCATAAGTGCTAGAGTCCAATCTGCCTCCGTCACTAACAATTAACTTAGCTGTATCGATCTGTAAATTTCCTGCGTCGCCGATGCTTACGGTGTTAGAGCCAATTAGACTGGGAATAAAAGTATTAAAATCTATACCTTTAACGGCTATAGATTCAGTAGCCCTGACAGTTACATTCCCTCCTTTTCCACTGCCAAAAGCTAAAGAAGAAATAGTTCCTGCTGCTAAAACTTCAATGCGACTACTATTTAAGTTTAAGTTTCCTGCATTTCCTTGCCCGAAATTAGCCGTAATAATACTACTGGGTAAGACAGAATCAGCAGGAACTAAGCCATCGACGCTTACCAGGTCGCTTACTTCAAGATTAACGTCACCAGCTTGATTAGGTATTTGACTGAAAGAAAAAGAGCCGATTATACCGCCATTAGCAACTAACAGATTATTACCTTCCAAAAAGATCTCGGCATTTTTGCCCGAATCCAATGCAATACTAACTATACCGCTGCGAGTTAATGTAGGAACATCTACACCTATTACTTGTAAGTTATCGAATTTAACATCGATCTTGTTTGCAGAGTCGGCTTTTAAGCTATTGCTAGAAATTACCGAACCTTCTGTAAGAATTATGTCTGCTCCACGTAATTGAATAGAACCAGAACTTATCCCCGATACATCGACCAATGCCTTTTGCAATAAGTTGATGTTTTGAAATTTTTCTGCTTCTGAGTAGTCGAGCGTCCAATTATTAGTATCGGTAGCATTTAACCTAATTTTTCCTTTAGCAATACTAGCTAATTGAATTTGCCCGTTTGGTGCGAGTATATTGCCTCCTTCTAAAGAAATCTTGCCACCAATTAAGGTTAGGGTGCTATCGGGTTTTAGTCTTAAGCCCTTTGAGTTATCGAGATTGATAAAAGGAGCAAAATCGTTTTGTCTGACAATACTGTGACCAGAATCTATTACTCTAATTTGCCCTGGGTTATCCCCCATTTGCAAACCAATCGGAATATTAACTGTTAATAGCGGTGGTGCATCGGCATTCGTAGCACTATATTCAAAACCGTTTTTAAAAACGAAACTGTCAGCAGTAGTAGCAAAAAACGAACCATTGACATCTAAAGCGGCATTTTCGCCAAAGACGATGCCGTTGGGATTGAGTAAAAATAAATTAGCCGTTCCATCTACTCCCAAAGTGCCGAAAATCTCAGAAATATTGTCACCCGTAACGCGAGTCAGAATATTAGCAATACCATCGGGAGAAGCAAAATAAACGCTATTTCCATCAGAGACGTTAAATTGCTCGAAAGAATGAAATAAGTTATTTCCTCGAATTGCGCCACCTTCAATCAAATCGGCTATGGCATCTTTTACCGAAGCATTAGGAATAACTGTAGAGTTTTCATTGCCCAAACTACTATCTGGTGTAATTTGAGCCAAAACAGGAGTAGTCAGACAACTTGTCCAACTAGATATTAGCAATCCGAAACCGAGGCGTTTATAGCCCACCATATAAAGCTCGCTTTAACTTTAATCTTAGATTGCCCTTTTAAGCTGGAAAAATTAAACTAATTGTGTTATGCGTACAGTTTCGTACATTAACTATACTGTTACATTAGCTCTAGACAATGATGGGCATTTAGCCAGGAATTGCTTTGCTTTATTAAAGAAGGTGCTGCAACTAAAACCACATTACCTTTTTTATTCAATTGCCATTGTTGAGCTTCGACTACTATAGGTTGTCTAACTCGATCCTCATTAAGTTTATCAATTTTCACAGTACCGTCTAGACCAAACTGAGAACTGGCACTAATTTGACTATTAGAGGAAGTAAACAACGCTTGAGTAGTAATATCGATGTTGCCGCCGTTACCCTCAAAAGCGTTAGCGTTAATGTTGCTATTTTCTAACAGCGAAACCGTATCGGCATTAATATTGATATTCCCACCATTAATGTTTGAGTTTTGGTTGACAAAAGCTCTTCTGGCTTCTGCGGAGATCGAACTACCGTTACGCAACAATAAAGAATCTGCAACTTTTAGCTCTAAGTTTCCACCTTGCCCAGAGGCACTCAAAGCTGTAAGAGACTTGCGGATAAATAGAATCCCAGGCATTTTAGAAGATAATCAATACTAAATGATAGGGATGATGGTTGCTGCTAGAATTAGCGATCGCCTCAAGTCTTTACAAATACCTCATTCTAATTCTTAAGCTAGTAAATATGTTAGTCTTAGCTGTGGCGTTGCTAGTACCAGTAGTAAATCGGTCGCTTCTACTCAAGATTTAATTGCTAATGCCGATCGCGCTTTATATAAAGCTAAAGAACAAGGACGCGATCGCGCCTTTTTAGCCGAATAGACAATTCAATTTATTTTATCTTCTTTAATCTTGCTACAATTTGGTCTTTATACTAAACTTTGCGACAATAACAGGAAATAAATAAATGTATATTACGAAAAAACTATTTACGCCTATTTAATTTAATAATGACTTTAATGCCTAGCGATCGCAGTATCGACACAGTTAATAATCTTGAAATAGCTGCACCTTCAGAGGTAAGCCAAAAAAAGGTAAGCCAAAAAAAACAGTATAGCTTTTGGGCGGTTTTTAGCTCTACTTTTATTACTATTTTTCTTGCCGAAATGGGAGATAAAACTCAACTGGTAACTTTACTAATGAGTGCCGAGTCTCAATCTCCCTGGATTGTTTTTATTGGTGCGGCTTTGGCTTTAATTTCTACCAGTCTATTAGGAGTTTTAATTGGATACTGGCTGGCTAAAAGACTTTCACCTCAAACTCTCGATATAGCTGTGGCAATACTACTCTTGTTTATTACTGGTTGGCTGATTGGCGATGTTGTAGGAGCGTAAATTAATTTAGTATTTATCGAGCATAAAACATGGATTGGCAACTTATTGGAATTAGTTTTATTACCGTATTTTTAGCAGAAATTGGCGACAAAAGCCAGCTTGCAGCGATCGCTTTGGGCGGCAGTTCTAAATTTCCTCGCGCCGTTTTTTTAGGCTCTACGGTAGCGTTAATTTTAGCTAGTTTCTTAGGGGTAATCGCGGGTGGTAGCGTCGCGCAAATTCTACCTGAAAAATTACTCAAAGCTCTAGCGGCGATTGGCTTTGCTATGATGGCTTTAAAAATTTTGTGGGCTGATAACAAAATAGAAGAATAAAAATTGTAAACGTTAGGACGACTGCCTTTTTATGAGTCAAAAACCTAAACAACTGTACAGTTTAGGATGGATTAAAGGGCTAAGTCAATTGTTTAGTGCATAATACCAGTTATTGAGCTAATAATTACCCTACCAATTGGCGACTAATAGTTTATTTTTACTAAACTAGGTTCGATGTCTTCAATCGAAGCACAGCCACATAAAGCCATTGCCAAATCTAATTCCTCTATCAACAACTGCAACACGTGAGCGACTCCCTTCATTCCCTCCACAGCTAAACCCCACAAAATTGGACGACCGACTAATACTGCCTTCGCGCCCAATGCCAAAGCTTTAAGAATATCTGTTCCCCGACGAATCCCGCCATCAACTAAAATCTCGATTTTGTCCCCTACTGTCTCTACAATTTCTGTAAGTGCTTCAAAAGTTGCAATTGCTCCATCCAATTGCCTTCCTCCATGATTGGAAACAATGATGCCCTTGGCTCCATGTTCGTAAGCTTTTAGACTGTCATCGCTCCGTAAAATTCCTTTCACTAGCACGGGTAAAGAGGTAATCGACTGCAACCACTCTAAATCCTTCCAGGTAACGCTCGGATCTATCTGTTGGGCAAAATAAGCAAACAACCCCGACTCTTGTGACGTTTGAGGAATAGCCAAATTGGACATGGAAAGATTGGCGAGTTCCATTGTCTTAGGTAAAGTAAACTGATTGCGGCGATCGCTTTCTCTTTTGCCTAACATAGGGGCATCTACGGTCAAACATAAAGCCTCATATCCAGCAGCTTCGGCTCGTCGTACCAGGGTTTCAGTAAGAGAGCGATCGCGATGAATATAGAGTTGAAACCATTGAGGGGTATTCTGTCTTTGGGCAGCAACCGCTTCTAAACTTTTAGTTGAAAGTGTACTAAGTACCATTACCACGTTGCTAATAGCGGCAGCTTTGGCGGTGGCAATTTCACCTTCTGAATTGGCTAAACACTGAAAAGCCATCGGTGCAATGAGAATGGGTACGTTTAGAGTTTGTCCTAAGAGTTTGGTGGCTAAATCGCGCTGACTTACATCGACTAACATTCTGGGGCGAAGTCGATAGCGATTGATGGCTAAACGATTTTCTCTCAAAGTAATTTCATCCAAAGCACCACTCTGGTAATATTCGAGAGCCATTGGCTCTAAATGCTGTTTGGCAGTGACCTCGTATTCAAATAGATTAATTGGTCTGTTCAAGGTTATTGGTTAGATAGCTCTTAGTTTGAGATATTTGTGATAATTTTACTAAAAATTTGGCAGGTGACTGGCAATCACTAGGTATGTCTGGTAGAACCTAATAAATTGAATGCCAAAATTGTTCGGTTTCTCGATTGACAAACCAAGATGTATTTCACTTAACTAAGAATTGCTATAGAGGCTCGTGATGCAATGCACACATCTCCTAAGAAACAAAATCAGTAGCCCATAAATGACTATCTGCCCCTCTGTGACTAAACTCTATTTCTTTTATTCATTACTAGCGGCAATCGCTCGTGGAAAGCTTCGGTTTTTCATTTTCTGCTTTCTCACTACGAAAAAACTGTTTGAGAATTTCTTTTGGTTTACGATCCCAGGTATCAATATGCTCGTAGATTAATCCTTCTGGTGTCAGCCTGTAGGTAGAAGTGCCATTAAACAAGATACGCGCTTTCCAGGGTACCCTTAAAGTACCACGCACTGTCCAATTACCTGTAATTATGGTGTTTGCAGTCTGCTCGATGTCGTGCAAGTCAAAATATAGCGAGGTAAAAAACAACCTGCCGTGAAATCTCAATGTCCAGAAGATAATACGATAGTTGAACTTCCCTTTGAAGGTATTGACTGGATCTTGAAAAAAAATATCTTGAGTATAAATATCGTAAGAAAGATCTTTGACAAATAGAGTTGGTAATTCGGCTCTAAGTGTCTCAATTGCTTTATCGACTCGCGACTGATAGACGCTTTCTAGCAAATTTTTTTCCTCTTTGAATATTGGTAATTTTCTATTTATTTGCAAGCTTATCTAGCTCTTTCAAAATTGTATCTGTCTCTGCATTGCTGTCTGTGAACGAAAACAAATGACGAAATACAATTTTTCCTTCTACATCTAGAATAAACTGTCCTGGTAAAGGTGCGCCTAAAGCTTGTCCCAGACCATAACGACGAAAGACAGTGCAGTCGGGATCGTATAAGAATGGATATGGTAAGCTGAGTTGCTCGACAACCACTTGACTCTGTACGGGATCGGTACTGGAAATCATCAGTAACTCTGCGCCGCGATCGCTTATCTCTTGATATCGTTCTTTTAAGTCTTGTATATGGGGATAGCAAAAAGGACAAAACAGCTTTTCGGTAAAAATGCGAGTAAATGCCAGCACTATAGGTTTACCTTTATAGTCTGAAAGCTCTACTTTGTCATCTCCTTTAACTTGAGGCAAACTAAAATCTGGTGCGATCGCGCCTATTTCTGGTACCTGCCGAGGCGGTAGGGGAACAAAATTATTAGCAAATCGGCGGTTGAACAGTCCTGTATTTCCAGTCACAATAAAAAATTAATTATTCTATATTGTCGATTTTACTTAACTTCACGACAAAACTATTCTGACCTTAGTGATATTAGTTGTAAAATTTTTTTATGAGCGATCCAGCAGATAAAGAAGCAGTACTAGCAGCTAATCAAGCCTTTTATGATGCCTTCTCCAGTAGGGATCTTAGTAGTATGAACCAATTATGGTGGCAAGGCTCTACTAGTTTGTGCGTTCATCCAGGCGGCAGCGCATTAGAAGGTTGGGAGGAAATTCAATCTTCCTGGAAAGGAATTTTTCGCCATACTGATGCTTTTGAAATCGACATAGAAGTGATTAAAGTAGAAATCGATCGCTCTGTTGCCTACGTAATCGTCAGAGAAATGGTGTTGCAGTCAAGCCAAGGTAGAAAAGTAAAAGCACCATCAATTGCCACTAATCTTTTTCAAAAAATGGCTCAAAAATGGTACTTAGTTCACCATCATGGTAGTCCGATTATGCGCTAGGTAAGAGGTAACAATTATGCTCCTCTACCCTGCGCTTTTCTTATCTCTTTTAAATTTTCTCTAAAGCTTGTTGTAAGCGAGGCTTATCCAAACCTCTATGATTGAGCAGCAGCCAAGACTGAGTAAGATCGGGTCCGTGTAGTTCTCCTGTTAAACCTGCCCTCAGCGATCGCATTACCAGACCTTTTTTGACTTTTTGGCTTTTAGTTACCTGTTTGATTATGTCTTTAGCCTCAGTTTCTTCTAGTTGAGTATTTTCAGCGATCGCTGCTATCACTTCTTTAAGTACTTCGGCTACTTTTTCTTGACGCAATAACTCTATTGCTTCTGCGCCATACTCTACAGAGTCGGTAAAAAAGATTTTGGTTTCTTTAATTACGTCGGTCAGACGAGTTAGGGTAGGTGCAGTCATTGCCGTTAGGCTTTCTAACCAGGTGCGATCGTATTTATCAACTTCAAAACCTGCATCTTGCCAATAAGGTATGAGTAAATCGATTAACCGATCTACAGGCATCTGATGGAGATATTGAGTATTAATCCAATCTAGTTTATTCCAGTCAAACTTTGCTCCTGCTTTATTAATGCGATCGAGATCGAACTCTTTAGCGGCTTCGTCGAGGGTAAAAATTTCTTTGGTAGAATCGGGAAAAGTCCAACCCAATAAGGTCATGTAGTTGACCATAGCTTCTGGTAAAAATCCCAATTTGCGAAACTCGTCGATAGAAGTTACATTATCTCGTTTGGAAAGCTTGCGCCCTTCTTCATTCAAAATCAAAGGCGTATGAGCAAATTCTGGTACTGATGCTTCTAAAGCTTCGTAGAGCAATATTTGTTTGGCAGTATTGGCAATATGGTCTTCTCCGCGAATGACGTGGGTAATTTGCATATCGATATCGTCTACAACTACCGCCAGATTGTATAAAGCCTGTCCGAAAGGTTCGTTATCATTCTCCGCAGCACGAGCGATAACCATATCGCCGCCTAAGTCGCCGCCTTTCCAAACTACTTTATCTCTAACCTTATCTTCCCAGACAATAGTACGGGCTTCGTCAATAATAAAACGAATTACGGGTTTACGCCCTTCGGCTTCAAACGTCTCTATTTCTTCTTCGGTTAGATTGCGGTGACGGTTATCGTAACCTGGAGCAAGTCCCTTAGCTTTTTGAGTTTCGCGCATCTCGTCCAGTTCTTGGGCAGAACAATAGCAATAATAAGCCAAACCTTTATCGATTAAAGTTTGTACCGCCTGTTGATATTTGTCTAATCTTTGAGTTTGAAAAATCGGTCCTTCATCCCAATTCAAACCCAACCAAGACAATCCCGATTTAATATTCTCGGTATATTCATCGCGCGATCGCGCCTTGTCGGTATCTTCAATTCTTAGAACAAAAGTACCTTCGTTACGACGGGCAAACAGCCAGTTAAACACCGCCGTCCTCGCCGTACCGATATGCAAATTTCCTGTCGGGGAAGGTGCAATTCTTACTCTAACAGCCACAGAATACCTCTTAAATTTAATATATTTTTATTTAGTGCAGCTTATTATTTTAACGAGATATCGAGCGACGATGACTGAGAGCTTTTCTTTTAACGTTCGAGTGCATGAATTTTGTTGTCATGCGCTGCTAGTCTCCGCTAATTTCAACTAAAACTTCACCAGATCGTAAAAGCTCTAATGCTTTTGGCAAAGTAGCACTCAAAATTTCTCGCAACCGAGCATTTGAGGTATTACCGCAAGTCAACCAAATAATTTGCGGTGGTGAGCCAAAACGACCGACTAGATCGACAAAATCATTATCTTTAGTCATGAAAATAACGCTTTGTGTCTTTGCTGCTTCAAAAATTTCAGAATCTTCAGCATCTCTCAAACCAACATCTCGTAAAGCTAATGCTGTTACTTCAAAAGTGCTGCTAATCCAAGCTGCAATTGCAGGGGACAACTGGGCATCGACCCAAATCCTCATGCCACCAACATCGGGTGATTGAGCTTACGCGAAGCATATAGAAGGGATGCTTTTAAATCGCTTGCTTCAAGATCGGGCATTTCTTCTAAAATCTGCTCGGCACTTAGCCCAACCGCAAACAAATCTAAAACATCTGATACTCGAATTCTCATCCCTCGAATACAGGGACGACCACCACATTGTTTTGGATTAATAGTGATTCTTTTAAGTAGTTCTGACACAATGTTGTTCTCCTTAGTACACTTTCAGTTATTCTAGAATGCTCAAACTCATAGGAGCAGTTTCGATTTAGCTATTATCTGAAACAAATTACAAATGACTACTGCTGAGTGATTTCACTAAGAGCTTCTTGAAGAATTTCATCACTCATTCCCTGTTACTCGGTAAAATGTCTTATCCAATTTTTGGTATTGATTGTCTTTTGGTAAAATTTCGTTGATTTTTGTTTCATAGATAAACTCCGATATAAATTTGTATAGATCGCGCCCAACAAAACCTGATTCTTCTAACGCATCAAGTGGTATCCGATAAATGTCGTAGCTACTGTCTTTCTCATTGAAAGAAGCCAGATGCCAGACAAACATTTCGGCACAACCATTATCGGCAAATGGGAAGCTATTGTTTAGTATGTCCTGCAACCATAGCATTTGTTCTAGATCTAAAGCTGGATATCCTTTACTTCCATGTTCTATTTCATGCTTAACTGCATCCTTAAAAGCATCAAGCTGCCAATTAGCATGACTCAGTAAATCAAAGCGATCGTCCAATTGGCATGGACAATAGACACGGAATTCATTACCAAGTACACCAGCACCAAAGACCGAACAATATTCTTTGAATCCAGCAGGCAAAGTAAAATTGACAGTTTCTTCAAGCATCTGAATTTCCTTTTCACAAGGTAATACATCACCGCCTGTAACTTCGAGAGAAGTAAGCAAATTCTGCCATTTTTTTAGGAATATTTCTTCCATAAACAATTTCTTGGTCGCTCTTGATACTGTTCTATTAATTTCAACAGCCGCCCACAATCCTCTTCTCAAATTTCATAAACTAATAACAGTTTATTCAAAAGAAGTTGCCCTAACTGATTTAGCTGGTTTAACTTGCAGGCAGTCCACTGATTCAAACCATTGTGTCCATGTTTCAGAGAAATTATTTTGACGCTCGCTAGTCACAGCACTTTGCTGATGCTTATGGGTTAAAAAGTCAATAAAATCACTAACTTGCTGTAATAGCGGCTCGGGTAACTGCTGTAACTTAGAAATAGCCGTTTTGCGAATGGTCATGATGATGAGTGCAGACAGGATAAACTGCTATTAGTTCATTTTATAGCGGTTTTCAGTCTAATTATATAAAACTCTGATTTGCAAGCCAGATAAATTTAGATTTTTTTATTTGGGAGACTTGATAAAAGCAATCGACCCTCTAAGATAAATAAAAAAAGCAGACTAACTCGGTATGAAATATCACGTTATTTATGACGGCAAGTGCAATCTTTGCAGCACTTTTGCTCAATTACTAGAAAAATACGATCGCGGCGATATTTTTGACTATATCCCTATGCAGGATAAAGAAACTCTAGCTGAGTTTAATATTACCCCCGAAGATTGCGAAGCAGGAATGATTTTGATCGATGGCGATCGCCCGCAGCAAAGATGGCAGGGTAGCGCAGCCGCAGAAGAAATTGCCCGTTTGTTGCCTATGGGAGAAGCTTTTATTGCGGCATATCGTGCCATACCAGGAATGAAATGGCTCGGAGATCTTAGCTACGAACAAATCAGAGACAATCGCTATAGCTGGTTTGGCAAACGGGAAGATACATATAAGACAGGCTATCCGTTTGGTTGTGGGCAAGGGAGTAATAAGTAGCGAGTAGCAAGTAAGTTTGACTAACTAACCACCTAAAGCCTAAAGCCTAAAATCACACATCAAACACATCTTTAAATAAATGTATGTGTCAAAATGATTAGCGTCGGTCGTTAAAATGCAGTGAAGCAATTAATAATATAGATTGAAATATGGAACCCCTCTATCAATATGCTTGGCTGATTCCTGTTTTGCCCTTGTTGGGGGCAATGTTGGTAGGAATTGGACTTATTTCTTTTAATAAGGCAACTAACAATCTCCGTCAGATTGTTGCCGTTTTTATTGTCTCTATTCTCGGTGCGGCAATGGTATTATCCTTTGCCTTGCTTTGGAGTCAGATTCACGGACACGAAGTTTACACCCGTACTATTGAATGGGCAGCAGCAGGGGATTTTCACCTGTCAATGGGTTACACTATCGACCATCTAACTACTGTGATGCTGGCGATCGTCACTACAGTAGCTTTTTTGGTGATGATCTATACTGATGGCTACATGGCGCACGATGATGGTTATGTACGCTTTTATGCCTATTTAAGCATTTTTAGTTCTTCAATGTTGGGTTTGGTAATCAGCCCCAACTTGGTACAAATATATATCTTTTGGGAACTGGTAGGGATGTGTTCCTACCTGCTAATTGGCTTTTGGTACGATCGCAAAGCTGCTGCCGATGCCTGTCAGAAAGCTTTTGTCACCAACCGTGTCGGTGACTTTGGTTTGTTGCTAGGGATGCTAGGTTTGTATTGGGCGACTGGCAGTTTTGAATTTGAAGTCATGGGCGATCGCCTGAGCGAATTAGTTGCCTCTGGTGCTTTAAGTGCTGGTTTGGCTACTCTGTTTGCAATTTTGGTCTTTTTAGGTCCCGTTGCTAAATCGGCGCAGTTTCCCCTCCACGTTTGGCTACCAGACGCAATGGAAGGTCCTACACCAATTTCTGCATTGATCCACGCAGCAACGATGGTAGCGGCTGGTGTATTTTTGATTGCGCGGATGTATCCCGTATTTGAAAATGTTCCTTTGGCAATGACCACTATTGCCTGGACGGGAGCGTTTACCGCTTTCTTGGGTGCGAGTATTGCCATGACGCAAAACGATATTAAAAAAGGTCTGGCTTATTCGACAATTTCCCAGCTTGGCTACATGGTAATGGCAATGGGTATTGGTTCCTATACCGCTGGTTTATTCCACCTAATGACCCACGCTTATTTTAAAGCGATGCTGTTTCTCTGTTCGGGTTCGGTGATTCACGGTATGGAAGATGTAGTTGGTCATAATCCAGACTTGGCGCAGGATATGCGAATGATGGGCGGCTTAAGAAAATACATGCCGATTACCGCAGGTACTTTCTTTGTGGGAAATCTAGCAATTTGCGGTATTCCTCCCTTTGCTGGATTTTGGTCGAAAGACGAAATACTCGGACAGGCATTTGAAGCTAACCCCGCTCTTTGGTTTATTGGCTGGGCAACTGCTGGTATAACGGCATTTTATATGTTTCGCATGTATTTTATGACTTTTGAAGGTAAGTTTCGCGGCAATGATGAAGGTATCCGTCAGAGTTTGCTAACTCACTCTGGGGTTGCTTTTGGTCCTGGAGCAATGGATGCTGAAGAAAGCGAGCATCACGGACATAGCGAAACTCCTCACGAGTCGCCATTGACTATGGCTCTACCATTGTTAATCTTAGCCGTACCTTCTACCGCTATTGGTTTTCTGGGTCGTCCCTGGGAAAATTACTTTGAAGAGTTTGTGTATGCCCCTGGCGAAACCGCAACTCAAGCTATGGAAATGGCAACCCATTTCGATCGCACCGAGTTTTTAATTATGGCTGGTAATTCGGTAGGGATTGCTCTAATTGGCATTACTATCGCCTCTTTAATGTATCTACAGAAAAAAATCGATCCTTCGGCGATCGCCAAACAAATTCCTACCCTTTACAAACTATCCCTTAACAAGTGGTACTTCGACGACATTTACCATAACGTCTTCGTTCTTGGCTGTCGCCGTCTGGCAAGACAAATTATGGAAGTAGATGCTCGCGTTGTCGATGGTGCGGTAAATCTAACGGGACTGGCAGCCGTTCTTAGTGGTGAAGGCTTGAAGTATTTTGAAAACGGACGCGCCCAATTCTACGCCTTAATTATCTTTGCGGCGGTTTTGGGTTTTGTAGTAGTTTTCGGAGTCGCTTCTTAAAGCTATAAGCCTCCTGGTAAAAATATTTTTATTGCGATCGCCTGTTAGTATACGAGGCGATCTTTTTTTATGTCCAGGGAGAGCTGCCAACCAATCGCTAATTTTTTAAACCTTTAAATACTTATTTATTTCTATTAGAAAAGCAAATTTTTGAACTGATAAAATCATTTATTTGTTTTTATCTCTAGTTATTCTCGATTGATTTTTACTATTTATTTGTAGTCAAAAAATTTATCAAGAAGAACAAAAAATGGTTACAACAATAGGCGACAATCGCAATAATAAAATTATTGGAACTAAAAAAGAAGATCTACTTCGTGGTGGTGACGGTGACGATTTTCTTAAAGGTTTAAAAGGAAACGACACTCTAATTGGCGATCGAGGAAGTGATCGTAAATTTGGTGGTAAAGGAAACGATCTCTTTGTTTGGAATAATGGTGATGGTAGCGATATTAATGAAGGTGGTAAAGATTACGATATTTCCCGAATAAATGGTGCGGATGCAGGAGATGAATTTGAGTTAGAAGCTAAGGGACATCAAGCCTTATTTCAAAGAATAAACTTGGTACCTTTTAGTGTAGATGCCAATAACGTCGAAAAGTTTGAACTCAATGGTCTTGGCGGAGACGATACTATCACGGTAAAAGACCTGTCTGGTACTGATGTGAAACAAGTTTACATCGCAGGTGGAGAAGGCAATGACTGGCTCGATGCTAGATACACTGCTGTCAATATTAAGGCTTATGGCGGCGAAGGATACGATACCATCTACGGTGGTAAAGGAAACGACTGGATTGATGGCGGTAAAGGCAACGATTGGATTGATGGCGGTAAAGGTTACGATAAATTTCTAATCGCATCAGGAAATGGTTATGACCAAATTAAAGACTTTGAGGTTGACAAAGATTACATTAGTCTGGGTGGAGGTTTGAGTTACAAAGACATCGAACTAACTCAAAAATATAGCGGTACAGTAATCAGTGCAGACGATGAAAAATTAGCTTTTTTATCTAGCGTAAACGCCGACCATCTTAGTGCCGATAATTTTGGAGTTATTTTTAACTCGCAACTATAGCAACTCTTAGAGCTACAAATGTTAGTCTTTAATAATACATAAGATAAACTCGGAAAAAGCCAAAGATATTGCTGTAAATAAATTTATGATTTCAGGCGATCGCTTCAAATTTCAAGAGCAATCGCTATTTTTTGTTTACTTCATTTCGATCTCAAATAATTTTTAGTTGCTGTTTATAAATAAATTGAGAATAAAAATCGCATAATAGCTTGTTATATGAAATCTAAAAAAGAACGCTACATTTAGAAAGATGAGGTAAAAATAAAAAGCTTAAAGCCAAAGACAATACCATTGGTAGCAAACAATTAAGTATTTCATATTACTTCGTATAAACAATGCGAAACCTTCTGACTTGAGAGTCACCACACTCTTCAAAACTAACCTGCTGCAAACCCAACTCTTCAAAATAAGCCAGTTCGGTTTTAGTTAGTGGATAGGGTAGTTCATTGGCTGGTTCGTCGATTTCTCTACCACGACAAATGACTAATAATTTACCATCTGGAGCGAGAAAGCGAGGGATATTAGCGATCGCCTGAATTCTAATATCGGCGGGTAAAGCTTGAATGGTGTAAGCTTCTAAAACAAAATCAAATTTTTTACCAACTAAAACTTGTGGCTGTAGCAAATCGTCTCTGAGATAGTTTACCGATGAATTGGGAAAGCGACGATTGCACCAGGCGATCGCGCTATGAGAAACGTCAAATGCCGTTACTTCAAAGTCGAAGTTAGCTAAAGCTTCGGCATCGTCACCCAAACCACAGCCAATTACCAAAGCAGTTCTTCCTTGGCCTTTAATTCTATTCTGTTCGAGCCAGTCGGCTAAATGAGGATTTACCGTCAATTTTGCCCAGGGAATTGCCCCAATATCTCCCTCGGCTAAAGAATACAGTTCTTCAAACCAGCCCGTTGCATCCTGACGAGCGTAATATTTTTGAGCCAACTCTTGAACTCTACCGATATTGCGATCGCTCATAGTTTAGATTTCTTAAAATATATTTACAATAAAAATATTAATAGTAATTTACATATATTGACTCGATGCAGCTTACACATTTTGATAGCAACACCTGGCTGATAGAACACGACGACACCAGAATACTTTTAGATCCCTGGTTTGTAGACGATCTGGTTTTTAGCAATCAGGCTTGGTTGTTTAAAGGCAAAAAAAATAACACCTATCCTATTCCTGAAGATGTTGACTTGATCTTGCTCTCGCAGGGATTAGAAGATCATGCCCATCCACCCACTCTCAAACAACTCGATCGCGATCTTCCCGTAGTTGCCTCTCTTAATGCAGCCAAAGTAGTAGAGAAACTCGACTACCACAATATAAACACCTTAGAACACGGACAGAGCTTTACCTGGCAAGACAAAATAGAAATTCAAGCCGTACCTGGATCGCCCATCGGACCCACACTTGTTGAAAATGGTTATATTATCAAAGGATTAAAGTCGGGTAAAAATATTTATTACGAACCTCACGGTCATCATGACGATTCACTTTCTGAAGCCGCTCCTATAGATGTTATTATTACCCCATTTATTAGCTTGAAGTTACCTGTAATTGGTGCGGTAATCAAAGGACAAGAAACGGCTTTGGATATTTGTAAGCGTTTAAAGCCCCAAGTTTTATTATCTACTGCCGCAGGTGGAGATATAGAGTTTGAAGGCTTTATTCCTGCTATTTTGCAGGCAGAGGGTAGCGAAGCAGAAATAAATCAAATGCTGCAACAAAATAATCTCAGTACCAAAGCCATAAATCTTGAGTCGGGAGAAAATATCGAACTATCTTTGGTCTAAAACAATAGCTATTTTGCTAATAACAGGCTATTCTGCTAAATTATTTCGCGGTTAAACGCAATTTATATGTCAGATAAACGTACTAATCTTTCTGTCACTAACATTCTGCTAGTTACGACAGTTATTTTATCGGTAATACTGCTATGGCAGTTGAGAAGTTTGATCGTGGTGTTGATGATTTCGGTAGTTATAGCTGCTACCTTGGCACCAAGCGTTAATCTCGTGCATAAATTGGGTGTACCGCGCTGGCTGGCAGTTTTGCTGGTATATTTGGGTTTAATTGGTGCGCTTACAGGATTTGGACTAATAGTAGGTCCGACAGTTGCCCAACAAATAGAGCGTTTGATTGGCAAACTTCCTCTCTATTTAGAAACATTGCGATCGCTGCTGGAAAATTTAGCAATGCGCTTTGGCATCAGTGAACCAGGTACCCCTAGTATTATCAGTCAGTTCTTAGATATTCAGGGTTTGGCATCTTGGGCAATTCGTTCCAGTCAACAACTGGTAGTTCGTTCTTATGGCGTTACCAGAGGTATTATCGGCAGCGTTTTCAGCCTCTTTTTAGCCTTGTTACTCTCAGCATACATGCTGTCTGGTTCTAAACAACTGCTGGGAGATATTTTTAATTTGTTTCCCTACCCCTGGAATCAAAAGCTGGCGGATCAAATACAGCCAGTGGGTAAGAGAATGGGAGGCTATATTCAAGGACGAATCTTAGTTTCGGCTATTTTAGGTACGGTAATTAGCATCTCTCTAAGATTTTTGGGAATGTCGGAATTGGCGTTAGGTTTGGGCGTAATTGCTGGCTTTACTAATCTAATCCCCTTTTTTGGACCAATTTTAGGGGCAATACCTGCTTTAATTGTGGCGATCGCTCAAGGAGGCTTGACTTTTGTTTGGGTAATCTTGCTATTCGCGATCGTGCAGAATTTAGAAACTTATTTACTCGATCCGCTATTAGTTGGTAGTTCGGTCAAGGTTCCCCCACTATATCAACTACTAGCAGTTTTAGGTGGAGCGCAGGTACTGGGTATTATCGGTGCGCTAATCGTTCCCCCTTGGGTTGCAGGAGGCGGCGTATTGCTAGAAAATCTCTACATTAAACCTAAACTTCTTGCTGAAGAACATCAGTTGCACTCTAAATACATAGATAGCGATCGCGTCAAAACAATTTAGTTGGTAGACTTTACATCTTCGTAAAAATCAGAAATTTTTAAATTTGAGTCGATCTTACTAAAGTTTGTAGTGACAGTGCGGTCACTATATTTAATCATCAATAATACTGATAGCTTTTGTATACATGTTATTGAAACGGCTGTTGAAGCAATAAAACTATTTCTTCTGTACTCCAATTGAAATGCGTTCGCGATAGTGTTTATTTGGTCTCAACTAAACATTTACCGAATAACCTCTGGGAGTAATCATCCAGTTAGCATAGTTACGAGTATTGTTATTGCCGATAATTACTGTGGTTAGCATATCTATCGGAGCTTCTAACATTTTTTCTAATGTAGTCAAAGTAACTTGTTCGTTATCTCGATAAGCCTCTCGAACGATCGCCACAGGGGTATTTGACGGACGATGCTGTAAAAATATTTCCCGTGCGGTAATAATTTGCTGGGTGCGTTTTTGCGATCGCGGGTTATAAATTGCCACAATAAAGTCTCCCTGCGCTGCGGCTTGCAGACGTTTGGTAATTACTTCCCAAGGAGTCAATAAGTCACTGAGACTGATAGCACAAAAATCGTGCATTAAAGGTGCGCCCGCTCTAGATGCTGCCGCTTGTAAAGCGGAAATACCAGGAAATATTTGTACTTGAGGGGTTTTACCATCCCAGTTATCGGCTTGTAAAGCTTCTAACACCAAACCTGCCATACCGTAGATACCACAGTCACCAGAAGAAATCACGGCAACAGTTAAACCCCACTGCGCTAGTTCTATAGCTCGTCGCGCTCTTTGTTTTTCTTGAGTAATGGGTAAAGATTCAATAATTTGTCCTACACGCTGTAAGGGTTCAATTAATTCGGTATAGAGAGAGTAACCGATAATTGCATCGGCAGAGGTAATCGCAGTTTTTGCCGCAGGCGTAATTTGATCTAAACTACCAGGACCAATACCGACTAAAAACAGTTTGCCAGTACGTCCCGTATATTCTAGCTCGGCTTGCGCGATCGCTACAGTAACCGCTCCAGGTTCGTTATCGCCTTTAAATATCTGTTTGGTAACTAGCAATTCTTGGTTATTAGCTGCCAAGATAGCAGCAGCTTCGGCAACGCTTGGCGTACCAACTTCATTAGCCACAACATTAGAAGGTGTAGGTACTGTCACCTGACGTAACTGTTCGGCAGTAAAAGTTTTAAACGGCAGGGAAAGATTGCCACATAGTTCTAAAATTCCCGTTTCGTCGGATTTAATATCGATACTGGCAATTCCCGCGATCGCGTCTTTAGCTAGATGATATTTCTGACAAGTGGTATTAATAGCCGTTTCTATTAATTGCCTAGAAGTACCTCTCTCGCAACCAATACCTACCCACAAGACTCTAGGATGCCACTGTACTTTGGGAAAATCAGACTTAGGGGCAAATTTTCTTTGGGTAAGACTTATCCAAATACGAGCCTGAGGCTTAATTTCAGAAAAGTCAAAACTAAACGAATGTTGCTCTGGGAGATGTTCTTGCCATAGTGTATTACCCACTTCTTGAATTACCTGTACGGTTTCGCCTCTGGCTGCTGCTGCCATTACTCCCGTCCAGTCTCCCTCACCTTTACGCCAACCGTAAGGAACACCTAGAGTATCGATCGCGGGTAATTTGCAACTGCTAGCCGCTCCCGTAACTACTGGTACCGCTCCGATAGTATCGGCAATCAGTTGGGTCAGTAAGTCTGCACCGCCTTGATGTCCGCCACATAGACTTATAACATAACGCCCCAAGCTATCGATAACTACTATTGCAGGATCGTTTTGTTTGTCTGCTAATAATGGAGCAATTAAGCGCACTACCGCACCAGCAGCCAGACAAAAAACAATTGCTTTGTGAGATGTCCAAATTGAAGTAAGATGTTTTTTAAGACTTGAATGGTAATATTGGGCATTTTGTGTCTTTTCTACAGATTCGGGTAGCCATAAAGTTGCTTCCGTAGTTTGACACAAAGGTTGCAGAATTCGAGCGGCTGTTTGATTGGTAGCGATCGCTGCAAGTGGTTGAAATGGTTCAAAACTAGAATTTAACAAGGATAGATTGGTATTCGATCGAGAACAGTTATTAATTATCGAGGAAAACTAACATTGTGTGTAGACTATGGCAGTTTTTAGTATTTTTACTGACATCTCATAGTTGGGGGATAATTTTTTCAGCAACATTCAAATTATTCCCTGCGTCTCCCCGTCAATTATTATCACCATCCAATATGATGCAACGTCTTTTTACTAAGAGTAGTGTATTTGGAACAAGCCTTTTAATAATAACGTCTAGCAGTAAATAATAAATTTTCAGTAAATTTCTAAATTTAATTTACGTTTAGCCATTGTACTACCTTAATAATTACCGTCGCCTGGCGATTGATAAAATAAAGTCATCGCTCGACTTAAATTTAAATAAACAAGCATTTATTAAACTTTACTGGTTATTGTTTATCGGCTCSATTCTTAGCTGTAATACTTCGACATTAGCTCAAAATCGAATTGAGGAAGTAATTATAGACCGCCAATTTATTTCTAGTCCGATGACCCTTGAAGGTATTAGCGGCGGAAATTCCTCAGCAGCAGAGGTAGTTAGAACTGAAAATACTGCTACGGGGTATTGTGATGGTTTCGTTCATCGCCAGCCAAATCATATTTTTAAACTCAATTCTTTCTTTGACTTTTTAAAAGTAGAAGTTGAAAGTAGCGCAGATACAACTATTTTAATTAAAGGTCCAGGTGGTGTTTGGTGTAACGATGATGCCGAAAGTGCCAATCCTATGATTGAAGGGCAATGGCAACCTGGCATTTATGAAGTTTGGATTGGTTCTTATCGAGAAAACGCCAACAATAGCTACCGCATTAAAATTACAGGAAGTAACTCTCCATAGCCAATCGTACCTATTACCGCTAATCTAGATAAAGTTACACTATCAGGAATTTTAAGTAACTGTGGCTTTCAAGATTGGCTTACTAGGATTGGGAACCGTTGGTACGGGTACGGCTGAAATTTTATTAGATACTTCAGGGCGCAATACGCTGTTAAATGAGATTAAAATCGAGCGGGTAGGTGTGCGATCGCTCGATAAACCCCGAGAGGTTGAATTGCCAGCGGGAACTTTGACTACAGATTTAGAAACCCTCGTTACCAATCCTGAAATTGATATTGTTGTAGAGTTGCTTGGAGGATTAGAACCAGCGCGATCGCTAATTCTTAAAGCTATTGCTAATGGCAAACACATCGTTACTGCCAATAAAGCCGTAATCGCTCGTCATGGAGATGAAATCTATACCGCAGCCAATAAAGCTGGGGTATACGTATTAATTGAAGCGGCGGTAGGGGGTGGAATTCCCATAATTAAACCACTCAAGCAATCTTTGGGGGTTAATCGCATTCAAAGCCTCATCGGTATTGTCAACGGCACTACTAACTATATCCTGACTCAAATGTCAGCATTAGGCGTAGATTTTCAAGAAGTACTAGCTGAAGCACAACAATTAGGTTATGCAGAAGCCGATCCTACTGCCGATGTCGATGGTTTGGATGCTGCCGATAAAATTGCCATTTTAGCTTCGATCGCTTTTGGAGGCAGAATCAATCGAGAAGATATTCTTTGTGAGGGTATTCGGGAAATAAACGCCACCGATATTAATTATGCTAACAATTTAGGTTTTGTTATCAAGCTGTTAGCGATCGCCAAAACCAATTTAGAACCCGATCCTTCTTTACAAGTAAGAGTTCATCCTACCTTAGTACCTAAGACTCATCCTCTGGCTAACGTCAACGAAGTTTATAACGCAGTTTTAGTACAGGGAGAACCTTTAGGACAGGTAATGTTTTTTGGTCCTGGTGCGGGTAAAGGTGCTACTGCCAGTGCTGTAGCGTCAGATATTATTAATATTGTCGGCATTCTCAAAAGTAATGGCAATACTAAAACTCTCGATCCGCTTCTGAGTCTTACTCATAGCGATTTTTGCAAGCTAACTCCCACTGAAGCGATCGAAACTCGTTTTTATGCTCGTTTTCTCTGTCGAGATGTTCCTGGAGTTATCGGACATTTGGGTACTTGCTTTGGCAAACACAACGTCAGCTTAGAATCGGTGGTGCAAATTGGCTTCCGCAATAAACTAGCCGAAATTGTCGTAGTTACTCACGATGTAATAGAAGGGGATTTTCGCCAAGCATTAGCTGAGATTAAAAATAGCGACACGATTGACAGTATCCCTAGTATTTTGCGAGTCCTATAGGGACGTTCCTTGGAAACGTCTGCACGATGAAACGTGCGCATGATGGAACGTCCGTACAAATATGTCCTATGTCCCAACATTATAATTTAATAATTTTAGCCTACGTGCAACTAACAAAAGAGCTAACCAGTCAACAGATACGTACTAAGTATCAAAAAAATTGGAAACAACTACAAAATGAATAGACTTGCTTTACCCTATCGGCGTTTTGGCTTTACGCTGGTTCTTTTAAGTTTGCTCAATTTAGTTTCAGTCGAACCAGCTTTGACCAAAGAAAAACTCATGCGAACGCTAACAGTAACGGGAGAGGGAATGGAGAAAATTTCTACAACTTTAACCCAAGTAGAATTAGGCGTAGAAATTAAAGGTAAAACAGCTATCGAAGTTCAACAGGAACTTGCCAAACGTACCTCGGCAGTAGTAGATTTGCTGGAGTCTTCTAAAGTAGAACAGTTACAAACTACTGGTATACAGCTACAGCCAAATTATGATTACAGTAACAATCGACAAAATTTAATCGGATATATCGGTACCAATACAGTCAGTTTTCGCTTGGAAACAGAGCGAGCAGGTAATTTATTAGATGAAGCGGTGGAAGCAGGTGCTACTCGTATCGATCGCGTAAGTTTTACCGCAACTGACACAGCCATTTCTGAGGCACAAAAAGAGGCTTTGCGTCAGGCAACTATTGATGCGCGATCGCAAGCAGAGGCGGTTTTAGAAACTCTTAATTTTAGTCCTGAAGAGATCGTCAGCATTCAAATTAATGGTGCTAATGTTCCCGAACCAAAGCTTATCCAAGCAGAAAGACTAATGAGTGCAGATGCAGCCGAACCTAGTACCCCTGTAATCGGTGGAGAACAAACCGTACGCGCTTCTGTCACCCTACAGATTAGCTATTAATTTTCTTCCCACAAGCGACGGCGAGGGGAACCATTTAATCTGCTATGAGTATCTTTAACTAAAAAAGGTATATTTAAGTTTTCTGGACAACGAGGCAAACAATCACCACATTCGGTGCAGCGATTACCTTTAGAGCCTGGAAACCAATGTCCCGCATTTTCTAACATTCGATAGCGATATCGACCGTAATCTGTCATCTTATAGGCTACGGCTAGATTGCGGAGTCTTAGCACTTCGGGAATGTTAATTTGTTCGGGACAGGGCAAACAGCGATCGCACTGACGACAGAGTTCGTCGTTTAAAGATTGTTCTAGATGTTCTTCCAATCTATTAAATACTTCTATTTCGGCAACGGTAAGAGTATAGTCTTTATCCGCTAGCTGCAAAGGAACTGTTAATTCTTCTGGAATAGCCGCACCGACACTTAAAGTAGTAATGCGGCGATCGCTCAATAAAAAACGATAGTTTAATTCTAAAGGAGTAAAAGGTCTGCATAGCTGCCTTAACTGTTCGGGAGGGGTGTAGAGTCTACCTCCTTTATCTGCTGGCGAGATAATAAATATCCCCATGTCTTTACTAGCAGCCAGGGCGATCGCTTCTCGGTTGCGCTGTTGAAAATAATAATAGTGAAGATTGATAAATTCAAATAAATCTGTATTAATAGCTGCTAAAATTAGCTCTAAACTACCGTGAGTAGAAAAGCCCAAATGTCTTATTTTACCCTCGGCAATTGCCTCTTTAATCGCTTTCAAACAGCCTGAAGAACTTGTGAGTCGCTCTAAATGTTCGTAGGTATTAATGCCGTGAATTGCCAAACAGTCGATATATTTTAAACCCAATCTGTCTAGTGACTCGTTTATCCAGCCCCTCATTTGTTCGGCATCTAGCGTAGGGGGTAGTTTAGTTGTAATGTGTATTTGCGATCGCGGTATTTGTAGCTTATTTAGAGCCGAACCTAAATAAGTTTCGCTATTGCCATAGCCCCTAGCAGTTTCTAAATGATTGATGCCTAGCGCGATCGCTCTTTCAACTGTAGCTATGGCTGTATTTTCAGAAGCCAAACGCATGGTTCCCAAAGAGAACACCGATAAATCGAGATTGGTTTTGCCAAATCTTCGCAGTCGCATCTAATAAATTTGCTCGAACAAATAACAAAGGAAAAAGCCAAACACTTTTTCCTTTTGACTTCTAACTTTTTACTTCCGCGTAGCGGTACTAGTGTTGCTTGTAGCCACCTCGTTTGATTAGCTCCTCTGGACTGAGATCGGAAACAAATTCTTTAAAAGCCTCTCGTTCGGCATCATCAGCATCTCGGTCTACAGGAATTGAAGCATCGGCAATTACTTCTTCCATTACCCAAATTGGACAATCAGTCCGCAGAGCAATAGCAACAGCATCACTCGGGCGACAATCAATTTCTTTTTTGACTTCACCTTTTTGCAGACAGAGAACCGCATAAAATGTATTATCTCTCAAAGAATGAATGATAACTTTTTCCAGGTTCAAATCCCAACTGTCAAAAATATTCGCGATTAGATCGTGAGTGAGAGGGCGAGGGGGATAATGTTTTTCCAACGCGCTGATAATCGATCTGGCTTGCTCTTGTCCGATAAAAATAGGTAATGCTCGTCTTTCCGAACTATCTTTGAGCAGGATAAATGGACTACGACTAGCGGCTTCTAGTGCAATGCCAGCAACTTTCATTTCAATCATGGATTTAGCCTCTGAAGAAGTAACAATATCGGCAGAATATAAGAGCTAAAACAAGCAAAAATATCATAATGTCGATTTTTTTGCTCTAGTCAAAGATACTTCGTCGTAACACAACGGAGTTTGCTTCAACTTGGTAAAAATATGCTGAATGTATCATACGAGCCAAGCAGCAAAGCAATATTATTTTTTGAACGGGGCGGAATTTGGCGATCGCAGTAACTCTACCCTGTTCGGGTAAAGTCTGTTTCGACCTGGTAATGTTTAATCACAGTATGCCTTAATTTATTGGCGTTGACCAAGTCCTCCCGAAGTTAAAATAATATGTATAAAGCCTGTCTTGCAGAAATTTATTCATTTTTTCGGTTTAGGTAAAAAATTTATTTGAGCGCAAATAAATTGCTAGTGATAAGTTTCCCTAATATTTAGTATGCAATTTATAGGTCAATTGTTCCTTAAAAATTGGCAATTTTAAGCTTTTTTATGTATTTTTTAGTTGTTTACTATGTTACAACGGCTCGGTTCTCAAGTTAAAGTATTTTTTTTAATATTATGTTTACAGGTTTAATACAATCTCTGGGTTCGGTAGATACTGTAGGGCGAGATCGGTTGCAAATTTTGCTCGACGGAAGACAGGCAGCCTCAGTTTTAGAGGATTTGGCAGTTGGGGATAGCGTGGCAGTAGATGGAGTTTGTCTGACAGTAGAAACTATTAGCGATCGCAGCTTTATTGCCAGTGTTTCTCCCGAAACCTTAAATAGGACAATTTTAGGCGATCGCCGCCGCGCTGCTAAATACGCCAATTTAGAAACTTCTCTCAGGGCAGGAAGCAAAATCGGCGGACATTTTGTTACGGGACACATCGACGGCATTGGCTGTTTGCTTGAATCTAGCTCTAGCAACAACTCCTGGTTGATGCGTTTTGGCAGTCCCCCAGAAGCAAATAAATGGCAAGAGCGTATCGGACAGTATTTAGTTGCCAAAGGCAGTATTGCCGTCAATGGAATTAGTTTGACTATTGCCGAAATCGCTGGCGATCGCAGTTGGTTTAGCTGTGCCGTAATTCCTCATACCTATGCCGAAACTAATCTGTGTTATTTACAAAGCGGAGATTTAGTAAATTTAGAAAGCGATATTCTTGGTAAATATGTAGAAAGAGCGGTAAGGCAGAATCTTCAAGGTTTACTACCTGAAACAGCTATTAATGGTAATGCGATCGCACAACAAGAAGATATTGGTCTTAATTTCCTAACCGAACATGGCTATTTATAGTCAGTTTGTTGTTTACCAGAGATAAAAGTAGGCATTCCCAAACCAAACGGGGTTGAACGTGACCATTTAGATACTGACGTGCTGTTTCACAATGCTCGATCGTTTCTCGTGTCGCTCCTTGTTGCCAATAGTAGTTTTGTAAATAGTCGATTAGCCAAAGTTGCGCTGTTAAATCTAGCTCTGCATTAATAGTTTTGGCGAGTTTAAAAGCTTCTAAAGGACTTTGAGGTGGTTGTAACAACTGCCGCAGTAAATCTCGATCTATTTGCTGTAGCTGCTGCCAAGAAGCGATCGCCTGTCCTGGGCTTCCTTGGGCGATCTCCATGAGTTCGGAATGCTCTAAAATTTCTGAGTAGCCTTCCCGTTGGAGAATTGTTGCCAAATTACTTTCTGACAGGCGATAAAATTGGACGTGTTGACAGCGTGAAACCAATGTAGGCAAAAGTAAGTCTTTGTCCAGGGCTAGCAAAACTATAGTTGCGTTTCCTGGTTCTTCCAGGGTTTTTAACAAAGCATTAGCAGTAGGTTCTGTTAGAGTTTGGGTTGATTCAATAACTACCATCTGACGAGAGGCTTCTAAAGGATGGCGAGTTAAAAACCGCGTAATATCTCTAATTTGTTCGATGCGAATTTTAGGAGCGGTTTTAAATGATAAATTTTGCTCCATAGCGCGATCGACCGAGATTAATTCTTTTTTGTGTAGATAAGTAGGCTGCACCCACAACAAATCGGGATGTTGTTTGGCTCTAATTTTTTTAATCGCCTTAAGCTGTTTATCAAATGGTAAATTAGCAGTCAGTAACAGTTCGGCAAAACTTTTCACAGCTATTTTTTTACCAATGCCAACCGCACCATAAAATAAATATGCCGGCGCGATACGATTTAATTTTACAGCCTGCCATAAAAATTGAACTGCCCGATCCTGTCCGATTAAATTGGCAAAAGCATCCATTAAATTAATTGTCTACATCCAGTGAAGCATCAATCGTTGAAGGATCGATTAGGGTAATGTCAAAAGGATCGTCTGGGGGAATGGTCGGAAAAATATCGTATTGACGATATTGATAGATTGCATAAACCTGGGGACCAAATACTACCTTATCCCCATCTTTAAGATCGTGAAAGCGTACCTTACGACCATCTATTAACAAGCCATTGACGCTAACCTTGCCTTCAGAATCTCCATCAATAATCCGATAGTAATAACTGCCATCTTCACGCGATCGCTTGATAATAGTAGCGTGATGGCGGGATACAAACTGAGATTGCAACACGATGTTGCATTGCTTTCCTCTACCTAGAGAATAGTATTCTTCTCGCAGTAGAATTTCTTTTCGTCCTTTGCCATCAATGACGATTAATACGTGTTCTTCACGATGTTGTACGGGTTTTGCAGCCATTGATTAAGTAAGTTTGTAATGAGCGGATTACTTTTTGGTGTCTACTAAATCGCTTAAACTTCTAATTTTCGTCTTTCATTTTCACATAAATTATCGTTTAGTCGAGGAAAAATGAAGATTTAATAAAAGTGAATTACAAACAACTATTACCGAACTAAACGCCATTGCTCCTGCTGCCAACCCTGGAGATAAAAGTATTCCCGAACTAGGTAACAATATTCCTGCTGCCAGGGGGATTGCCAATACGTTATACGCTAAAGCCCAAAGCAGATTTTGCCTAATTTTATTGACGGTTGCCCGACTGAGTTCGATTGAGGCGATCGCATCTGCTAACTTATTCTGCATCAAAACGATATCGGCGGTTTCGATCGCTACATCTGTACTTTCTTGTAAAGATATGCCTACATCTGCTACTGCTAAAGCTGGCGCGTCGTTGATGCCGTCGCCAATAATAGCTACTGTCTGCGATTTTTGTAAAGATTTAATCGCCTCTGCTTTTTGTTCTGGTTTGACTTCAGCTAAGACTCTGTTTATCTTTAGTTCTTTTGCTACGGTATCTGCTACTTCTTGGCGATCGCCTGTAAGTAAAACTACTTCTAAACCCATTGACTGCAATTCTCGAACGGTTTGAGCCGCATCGGGACGTAGGGTGTCTTGTAAGGCAATTAATCCCCCTAATTTTTCTTCTACTCCTACATAAATAACCGTTTTTCCCGATCGCAATAGAGACTCTGCCCGACGTTGGCTGTCATCGTCAAGTTTAATATTGTGTTTGACTAACCAATCTTTATTACCCAAATAAACTTTTTTATCTGCTACCGTTGCCAAAATACCCAAACCCGATTCACTTTGAAAATCTTGTGCTTTCAGCATAGAAAGTTGTTGTTTTTTAGCATAGTCGATAATTGCTTTAGCCAAAGGATGATTGCTGCCATTTTCAACAGCAGCAGCTAACTGTAATAGGCGATTGCTATCCAGTTCGCCATAAGGTATACAGTCAGTAACTTGCGGATGACCGATAGTTAAAGTACCAGTTTTGTCGAAGACGACGGTATCTAATTGCTGGACTCGCTCTAAAATATCGCCACCTTTAATTAAAATTCCTCGTTCGGCACCGATACTCGTACCGACTAAAATTGCGGTGGGGGTAGCCAAACCCAGCGCACAGGGACAGGCGATAACCAATACAGAAATTGCTAGTTTAAGACTTAACAATAGAGGTGAAGTATTCATTACCATACCTCCCATAGTGTGGGAAGTGGTAACTAAAACTTCCGTCCAAACTGTAGTGCCGATAAAATACCAAAACAGAAAAGTTAATGTAGCGATCGCCATTACCCCATAGGCAAAGTAACCCGCAATGGTATCGGCAAGCTGCTGTACTGGAGCTTTATGAGTTTGGGCATCTTCAACCAGACTGATAATTTTAGCAAGAGTCGTGCGATCGCCAATTTTAGTTATTTCGAGCGTAATAACTCCAGATTGATTAATAGTACCTGCCTTTACCATATCTGAAGCTCGCTTCTCTACAGGCAAAGATTCTCCCGTCAGCATCGACTCGTCAATAGCTGTTTCACCTAAAACTATCTCCCCATCAACGGGAATTTTTTCTCCTGGTAAAACTCGCAGCCATTCGCCTATCTTGACTTGTTCTACAGGAATTTCAATTGCCGTTTCTGAATCATCTTTACTAACCAAACGGGCAACTGGTGGCTGCAAAAAGACTAGTTTTTCTAACGCCTGAGAAGCACGATTTCTAGCTTTTTTCTCTATAGTCCGCCCCAACAAGATAAAGCCCAGCAGCATTACTGGTTCATCGAAAAAGCATTCCCAACCTAGTTGGGGAAATACTAAAGCTATGCAGCTAGCCACATAGGCACTAACTGTACCCAAACCGACTAAAGTATTCATGTTGGGCATAGCACGAACTAAACCGCGCCAACCATCAATTATGAGCGATCGCCCAGGGATAAATATAGCTAGAGTTGCCAACCCCCAATGAAACCAAACATTACTCAGTACGGGAATATAGGGCAAACCAAAATGTTTGAGATGCCCAATACTGGAAAAAACTAATAATATCGCGGCAGTAATCAATTGGCGAACTTGCTGTTGCTGCTGCTCTTGGCGTTTGTTACGAGCATCATTAGCGGCTTGCCGAATGCTGCGATCGCTCTGTCGCAATTGCGTAGGAAAACCCGTTGCAGTTAGTTTTTCTGCTAGTGATTCTGGTTTGACAGTTTTAGCTTCGTATTCAACTACCGCTACTTCTGTAATTAGATTGACTTGAGCCGATACTACCCCAGAATTTTGTTCTAACTGATTTTCTACAGCCTTAACACAGCCAGCACACTTCATGCCCGACACGTCTAAAGCAATTTTTTGGGTTGCCGATAAATTGTTATTTGAAAAACTAGAAGTTGAAGTTGACTGTGAGGTTGAAAGAGACTTAACCATAGAAACAAGAGAATAATATCGAATTGCGAACGCGCTCTTATTATTTAAGATCTTAATTCATTCAGTATTAATTAAATACTAAAAGCAGTTTAACTATGAATCGATATATCCCAACCATTCGGGGTTTTTAGCTGTACCGTCAAATTTATATGAGGTTTTAAATAGCTCGTACTTACCTGTAGCTGCTGCTTCGCGGGTGCGATCGAGTAATGCACTTACTTGTTCTTCACTCATAGGTTCAAAGGTTTTGACCGCCTCAAATGCCTGGTCTAAAATCGACATTTTTTCAATACCCGTAATTACCGTCGAAGTGGGCAAATTCATCGAGTAATGAAGGCATTCAATGGGGCTAACGGTGTTACTCTGAAGAATGTAAGGATCGCCCATTGATTTCATACCCAATACGCCAATCTCATCTCGAACCAGAACGGGTAAAACTTGCCGTTCAAAACTTCTAAAGTGAGCGTCCATTACATTTAAAGGCATTTGTACTGCATCAAAACGGAAGTTATTCTGTTTGGCAATTTCTAGCATTCTGAGATGAACGTATGGGTCTTTATGTCCTGTAAAACCTATGTAGCGAACTTTTCCAGCTGTTTGAGCCTCTAATACTGCTTCCATCGAACCGCCTGGGGCAAAAACGCGATCGGGATCTTCCAGGCGAATAATTTCATGATGTTGCAGCAGATCGATGCGATCGGTTCGCAAGCGTTGCAGGGACTGGTCTATTTGTTCGGCAGCAGACTTTTTGGTTCGACCGTCAATTTTAGTCATAAGAAAAACTTTGTCGCGATAGCCATTTTGCAAAGCTTTACCCATTCTCAGTTCGCTACCGCCGTCGTGATAGTCCCAGCAGTTATCCATAAAATTAATGCCGCGATCGATCGCTTTACGAATTAGCGCGATTGCCATTTGCTCGTCTTTAGGTCTGCCAATATGATGACCGCCCAAACCAATTAGTGAGACTTTTTCTCCCGTGCGCCCTAATTGCCGATAGAGCATTTCTCCTTCTTTGACACCAACATTTGATACATCCTGTGCAAAAAGTGGCGTATATTTACTTGAAGCTGCCAAACCTGCGGCAACTAAACTCGATGCAGAAGCAAACTTAATTAAATTTCGTCTACCAATGTTCATTATTTTTCTTTTTCCGTTCGTTTTTAATGCTGATAAAAAATAATTAGCCGTAACAATTTTTCTCGCTAAAACAATAGTCAAATGGCTTTTTATCTATATACTTAACAAAGTCGATATTACTAAAGTGTCATTATCAATTTAGAGCGATCGCTTTATAGATGAAGCAAGTGTTGAGTCAAACTGCACTGCTAAATATGATTTCTCATATTATTTATCTATAACACGAACTTAGTTAGAAGTAGTCTAGCTCAAATATCTTGCCTTGTTTTGTCTATCAATATTTTTAATTTATTAACAAAATATACGTCTTAAGAATGATGATTTTATTATTTTTCGTTTTTGAAGCGAGTGTAGATGTCGGTTGTTTGAGTTACGTCAAATCAAATTAATAAATAACTGGCGATCGCTAGTAAATCAATAGCAAAACTCTGAATTTTTTAGATTACAACAAACATATAGATATAATTTTTATGATGTTGCATCGAACGTAATAATTATGAAACTAAAAGTTATTGTTCATCAAGCAGAAGAAGGTGGATTTTGGGCAGAAGTACCTGCAATTCCTGGCTGTGCTACTCAAGGAGATACTTTTGAAGAATTACTGCAAAATATTTATGAGGCAGTAGAAGGATGTTTGTCTATTGATGAAGCCGAGCTTAAATTAGATACTAATGCTCAAATCTTAGAGATTGCGGTATGAAATCTATTAGCGGCAAGAAATTTGCTAAACTACTCGAACGTCATGGATGGATATTGCTGAGAGTCAATGGCAGTCATCATATTTACGGAAAATCTGATAATCCACAACGAATTTCTGTTCCAATTTATGGTAATAAAGCTTTGAAAACTGGCTTGTTAAAGCATTTTTTGAAAGTAGCACAGCTTACTGAAGACGAGTTGTAAATAATGTATTGGTACGATGGCAAGCTGAGTCAACAAGATACTTTACAACTACACATTAATGAACCTGGATTACTCTACGGCGCAACTGTTTTTACCACAATGCGGGTTTACCAACAGTCTTTAAGCCATCCTCTCACTAATTGGAATGCTCACTGCGATCGCCTCAAACAAAGCCTAACAGTTTTCAATTGGCAACAACCAAACTGGCAGCATTTACAACAAGGTGTAGAAACTTTATTAGCTTCGTTTCCCGTCCTGAGAATAACTATATTTCCCAATGGACGCGAACTAATTGTCGGGCGTAATTTGCCTTTAGACTTAACCCAACGCCAACAGGGAATTACCGCTTGGTTAGCAGCAGACAATTTATTTCGTCGCGACATTGCTACTTACAAAACGGGTAATTACTTAGGCGCGTACTTAGCTTTACAAAAAGCAAATAAACACGGTGCTAAAGAAGCAATATTAATAGACACTAACGGTAATTGGCTGGAAACCAGTACGGGCAATCTTTGGGGTTGGCACGACGGTTGTTGGTACACTCCAGCTTTAGCTAGCGGTATCTTACCAGGAATAGCCCGATCGCAACTATTAAACTATCTCCGCCAGCAAAATATCGCCGTTCGCGAAAACATCTGGACTCTTGAGTTTGTTCGTGGTTTACAAGCACTCGCCTATAGTAACTGTGTAGCAGAAGTTGTTCCCATTCTTAGTGTTACGGGTGAATGCAATCGGACATTCGCTAAAAACCAGATATACGAACAGTTACGCAGCTATTTTTTGAGCCTTACTAAACCCGATTAGTATAAATCATTTTTACAGTCGAGCAAAAACTTCTTTAAGTCCCCCAAAGTTGGGGGATTTAGGGGGCGTTACAAAAGTAACCTACATGACGATAATTTAGTATTACTAAAATAGCGCGATCGCTGTAATTTTATAAATTCTCAAATATTACTAAAATCATTATATTTGTAGCTTTAAAGCATTTCATAATACAGCAATACAACTGTACAAGGGTATTTTTAAAATATTGAGAATACTTGGTTTTTAAGCAATCTAATGTCAATTTGTATGGGTAAAAAAGTCCGAACCAGTATTATTTATCTTTTGCTATTTAATTATTTTTTCGCTATCTGGTATCAAATCACAGCTACAAAAAAAATATCTTGATAGAAGTAAATAGAACGGAAAAAACTAAGCAATTTAAATCAATTATTTATTCGCTTTAGTTTTTATCTTCATTAAAAACTCATTTTGTTTACCTAGCTTTAATCACTGCTTCATAATCAAAAATCGGTGTTTTCTTGAATTTACTAATGTTATTTACCACTGCTATTCTTGATTTAAATCAAACCACTAAAACTAACTTCTAAATCGAAATTACAAATTTAATAGCTTCAAAACACATATCAAATTTCAAAAGGAACCACAAACATGTCTAATTTTATTAATCTTAAAAAATTTACTGCCAATACTTTAGTTGGTGTTGCTTTAACTGGAGCCTTAATTTCGCAGTCTAGTCTTAATACAGCTAACGCACAGATAATTGATAATAATAATGGTCACGGAAATAACTGCGATATTAATATTACCATTGGGTCGAGACAATATACTATAGAAAAATTTGACCCTAGCAACCCTGGTAACGGAGACAAGCTCACCAAAATATTGAAAAAAGCTGGCTTGACTAAGCCCAGTGACATTTCCACAGCAATAGAAATGATTAATAAAGGGAACTACGATTACAAAAAAGATGAAAGCTGTAGTCTTAGTGCGGATATTGTAGTTACAATAGAACTTCCTAAAACTCAAACTAGTCAGTTATCGAGTAATAACTATTATGTAGTTGATTTTAACAGTCTTTCTGGAACAGCAGGGTTTAGTAAAACTAATGGTACCACCACTTATCAATACAATGGAGGCTTAGAGATTAAAACCAGAGATCAATGGGGTGGTGCTAATGGTTCAAAATATATCACCCAGGCTTCTGGTCAGAGAAGCTATAGTTTAACAGTCAACCAAGATCAAAGATATTTCGGTTTTTGGTGGTCGGCAGGGGATGCTTACAATAAAATAACTTTTAAAAATGATGGAAAAGAGGTTGCTGTTTTTAAAACAGAAGACTTAGTGAACTTTATTAATAGCTCTGGAGTCAAAGATACCCAGGCATACTATGGCAATCCTAACGGTGGTTACGGTAACAACGGACACCTAAAAGAACCATTTTCTTTTGTCAACTTATTTTTCAATGACAAAGCATACGACGAAATTGTTGTTGAAACCTTAACAGGTAGTGGTGCCAAATTTGAATCAGATAACCATACTTTCTCTGCTAACAAACAACTAATGAGAGGAATAGTTATTCCAGATACGAATCTCGATCTCGATCCTAACAACCCTCCTGGTATAGTAGACGATAGCGCTGAGACAATAATGAATAACTCAGTTTTGATCGATGTATTAGCCAACGACAGCGACTCTGATGGAGACATCTTAAACATACAAAATGGAAAAGTAACTACTCCCATTAATGGAACTGCTGTGGTTGAAAATCACGATGGTATTAAAAAAATTAGATATACTCCCAATGCAAACTTTTATGGTGATGATAGTTTTGAGTATACTGCTGTCGATCCAAAAGATGGTATTGGTACAGCTACAGTCAATATTAAAGTTATTCCTACTGACTAGTACTGACCACGATTAAAACACTAAATTACTTAATTTTTAAAGCGATCTCCTAAAAAAGATCGCTTTTTTTATAATTTTTATTTTCTTTATTAAAAACTTAATTTATATACTTAGTTTTAATTATTATTTAATAATAAAAGTTAGTATTTTCCTGAATTTACTAACTCTAATATTTATTGCTACTTTAGATTTAGCTATATCGATTGCAACCAATAATAAACCCTGTATTTGTAATTAATGACTTCAATACATTTTGAATCTAAAAACAAACTTAAAATATGTCTGATTCTATTAAAAAAATAGCTTCTGCTAGCTTTGTTGGTTTACTAATGACAGGTTCTGTCTTTACCCAACCAGCAGGATCGCAGTCTACCGCACCAGTAGGAATTGATTCTTTAGATACATCTAAAGAAAATGCTACATCTTCGACTTTAGATGTTTGCGATCAAAATGGAAGTAATTGTAGCTCTCGTAATTTTGGTACTGGAAAAAATATTAAACTTAATGGCTTTACAGTTGGCGATCGCGACTATAAAATTTTTGAACTTGTAGATAAAGTTAAATTTCAAAGAAAAGACAATAATTTTGTTACTGGCGAAAGACATATATATTTTTTAGAAGAAGATTCCAATGGTTCCATAGCTAGTTCTGCCATATCTACAATGGAAGAAGCAGTAAGAAGTGAATTTATTAACGGTGGAACAGATAATGTTTTTTCTAACAATTCTTCTGGTGCCGTAAATTACAATAATATAGAAAGAGTCGATTTTATCGTCGAAGATGGCTTTAAAGCCACCAGCAATTATGTCAACAATACTGGGTTTTTACTTTTAGAACGCGGCGGCAACGATCCATTTAAAATTGCAGCTATTACTGGTATGGATGCAAATGGTAATCCCAACAAGTTTGGAAATTTAATTAGCGTTTCTAAAGACACTTGGGGACAGTCTGAAATTAAATTAGATACCTCAGTTTTTCAGAATCAATCAGCTTGGAGTAGTTCCAGACTAACTGATGACAGTGTCAGCACACAATACATCAATGGTATTTTTGTTTCTATTGCTTCTTTAGGAATTATTGCCGACCAAATCATTTATGGTTATGCCGTTTTTCCTAATGATATCAATTCAAGCAACGATCTAGTAGGACTTACAGATTTTCCTTTAAACACTGATTCTTCTTCGGGACAAGGCGGACTAGATTTAATTTCTAGTGGCGGAATTTTTATACCCGATGATGCTCCTGGAGACGAGCCATTTTTAAGCTTTGCTTGTAGTTTAGATGACGGAAATAATGGACATGGTAACGATCCGTATGTAAACGTTACTACAGATAATGGCATTAATGTAGCTGGACATTTTGATATGACTAATCCTGGTAACTCATTGAGTCAACGTATGGATATGGCTATTGATAATAAAGATGTCGAGTACAATAGTTTATCTTTAGCTCAAAAACAAGAAGTTTTAGACGCATTAGCAGAAAAAGTATGTGTCTTTGCCGATTAGTTTTCGGTCGAAGTTAGTATCTGTAATGGGAAATAGCAATTTACATACTATAAAGCACTTACTTTTTTCCAGCTAAATAACGATAAATAATAATAGTAGCAATAAATTAACCATGATTTAAATTCTGTCAAAAAATAAATGATAAATTTGCTGCAATTTTATTAAAAAACAAGCAATAGCAACTTTATATTTGTATCGAATAATTTTAGCCGGTCTTGAAACAACTCTGCTATTAAAATAAACCGATCTATTCTCAAATATAAATTTGAAACTTGCTAAAAATATTTGTTTTTCTATTAAAAGACAATATCGAAAACCATTTATAAATATCAAAAAATTTATAAGATGCTTAACTATATTAATTTGAAAAAACTAACTACCATCGCTTTATTATCTGCTGTAGCCACAGTTTCATGTTCTTTTAGTAAGAGTTCCCTAAGTTTCGCCACAGATGTTACCAGCAGTGTAACTCCTGTTAGTGTTGAATTAGTTTTGGCAGTGGATGTCTCTACAAGCATTAACGCTACAGAATTTGGTTTGCAGCATAACGGCTATATTAACGCTTTTAAAAGTGAAGAAGTTAAAAACGCTATTAAAGAATTACCCAACGGATTAGCTGTTACTATGATGTTTTGGAGTTCTAATAGAAATGCAAAAGTATCGAGGTATGATATTGGTTGGTATAAACTAGCTAAAAACTCCAGCGGCACAATAGACGGATTACCAGAATTTGTTAGTAAATTAGAAAGCATTAGTAGAGAAGTAATAAGTGACGAAAACCGAATTACTATCGGCACAGAGACTATAGTAATAGAAAATGGAACCGATCTCGCTCATGCTATTACAGCATCAAAAGAACTGCTCGATAGTAACAACTATACGGGAGATAATTCGGTTATCGATGTATCTGGTGATGGTTTTGCTGATGATACGCCTATTGATAGTGATGATATAGCTTACGTTGATACGTACATTAGTAATAACAATTTAAGTATTAGTAATTATTTAACGGGTCGAACTAAATGTAACTACGGGCATATTGGAGACAAAGTAGAAGCAAACGAAGTTGAAGTCAAACACGTTTTTTGTCCTCCAGTTTTAGAAGCAAGAAAGGCTGCGGTAGATGCAGGTATCAAAATAAATGGTTTACCTATTGTCGCAACATCTTCTAACGCAGATAGAGAAGACGAAGTAGATCGATACTATCAAAACAATGTTGTTGGTGGAGACGATGCTTTTTATATAACTGCTACTTTTGAAACTTTCTCTCAAGCAATTACCCAAAAAATAAGTTGTGAAATTCAAGATTTAAATTGTTTTTTTGCTGATTAATTGGTTTGTTTATCAAAGAAAAGAGATCGCTTTACTGACAAGCGATCTCTTTTAATGATAAGATTAATTAATACAATTACAATTCATAAATTAATTTATTAATTAATTCTTCCACTCCCAAACCTCTTTCTCCTTCGGTTACAAGATCTGCTTGAGCTTTAACTTCTGGTAGAGCATTGCCCACAGCTACCCCCAAACCACACAAATCTAATAAATCCAAATCGTTTTCGGCATCTCCCACGCCAACTACAGCTTTTGGCGATATTTGCAACTGTTCCAAAGCCGTTTTCATACCGTAAGCTTTATTAACACCAGTTGGTAAAATCATTAATGCTCTTTTGTTGGGAATTATTTGTAAAGGTAGATTCAATTCTCGAATTGTGTTTTCAATTATGGTGCGATCTTCTTGCCAGGCACCGATAATTCCTTCTCCCATAGCAACCTTAGAAACTCCCTGCTGTTTGAGGCGATCGCAAAACTCCTGAGAAACTGGTTGACAGAGTAACTGAGACTCTTTGGTTTGAGGATAATAAATTAGCGCACCGTTTTCTGCTACCGCTAGATCGAATAATTCTAGATGGTCAAATATCTCTAATAGAGAAGGTATTCTTCTTCCAGTAGCTAAAATTAGCTTAATTCCTCGCTGTTTGAGTTCTAATAGAGCTTCGATAGTAGAAAGATCTACTACGCCATCGGTTGCTAGAGTACCGTCATAATCGCTAGCTAAAGCTAAATATTGCATAAAAAAAATGAAGTTTTACTAGAAGCGATCGCTTTTACTTTACCTAGTTGTGATTTCAAGCTAATAATAATTTACTGATAAAGATCGAGCAACAAAAAGATAATCATGACTTGGATAGATCCATTACAGGATGGAAAAAGCCGTATCGAGCTAATCGATTATATGGGAAGCGACTTAAGCATAGTTAACGATGCTCGCGCGAGTTTTGAGAAAAGCTCGGTAAAATTAAGCGAAAAAGACGCTAAATTGATTAATTATTTGATAAAACATCAGCATACAAGCCCTTTTCGCGGTGTAGTCTTTAAGTTTAAAGTAAAAGCTCCCTTATACATTTGTAGGCAATGGTGGAAACATGTTATTGCCAGCAATCACAACGAAGAACAGTTAGGTTGGAATGAAAAAAGCTTCCGCTATGTGGCAATAGATGACAACAATGAATTTTATATTCCCCCAACTTTTAGGCAACAATCTGCAAATAACAAACAAGCTACAGAAGGCAGTTTGTCCGCAGTAGATAACGATAAAGCATTATATATTTATCGGCAACAGTGTGAAAATAGCTATGCGGCATATCAAGCTTTGTTAGATTTAGGTGTGGGACGAGAACAGGCGCGAGGAGTTCTAATTCCTGCGGTATACACTTCCTGGGTGTGGACGGTTAGTCTACAAGCTTTGCTGCATTTTATCGGTCTGCGTCGTGGTGCTGGCGCACAAAGCGAAATTGGGATGTATGCTAGTGCCATTACAGAATTAATTCTGCCTATCGTTCCTGTAGCGATAAAAGCCTGGTCGGATTATGAAGGACAATTTTAAATGTAAACTATGACATAAAACTATTTGGGCGATCGCATTGAAAACTCGTTTTAGTTACTGGCAACTCCTACCCTATATTCGCTCTCAGTATCTAACCATTTCTCTAGCGTTTATTTGTACTTTGTTGTTTACAGCTTTTTGGCCCATTCAGGCTTGGCTGGCAGGACAAATGGCAAAGTTTATCGGACAGGGAAATGTCAGTAATATTTCCAAATTGGCAGGATTGGCGGCAATTATCTTTTTGGTAAGAGGCATAGCACAATACGGACAAGATTCTTTAATGGCAAAGGCGGCTTTAAATGTCGCTTTAGAATTACGCAAGTCTATCTATGCACACTTGCAAAAGTTGAGTTTGAGCTTTTTTGAAGTTGCTAAAACGGGAGATTTATCCTATCGTTTGACCGAAGACATAGATCGCATTGGCGAAGTTGTCAATAATTTCTTTCACGACTTTATTCCCTGCGTTTTGCAGCTAGTTGTGGTTTTGGGATATATGTTTTATCTCAACTGGCAACTAACTATAGCTACTTTAATTCTCGCACCTTTAATGGCTTTGGTTATTGGTGCTTTTGGCGAAAAACTATTAAAATATGCTCGTCGCAGCCAAAACCGTATCGCCAATTTATCTTCTCTGTTAACAGAAGTGTTTAGTGGTATTCGTTTGGTGAGAGCTTATGCTGCTGAAGATTACGAACTAGAGCGTTTTAGCCACGAAGCCACGCAAAATAGACAAGCCAAATATTTAGCAGAAAAGGCTAAAGCAGTACAGTTTGTAGTTGTCGGTTTTTTATTGGCAATGAGCGTGGTCTTTATTTTTTTATTAGGTGCCTGGCAAATTTCCCAAGAAAATTTAACAGGTAGTGAGTTCGTAAGCTATCTAGCTGGTGTGGCTTTACTTATCGATCCTATTAGTCACCTTACCAGCAATTACAACGAATTCAAACAGGGTCAGGCATCAGTAGATCGCATTTTTGAACTGTTAGCAATTAAGCCCATAGTTATCGAAAAAGAGTCGGCAGCTACCTTAAAAACTATAACGGGAAAAGTCGAATTTATTGACGTTAGTTTTAGCTATTTAGCTGATAAACCAGTATTACAAAATATTAATCTCGTTGTCTGTCCTGGGGAAACTATTGCCTTAGTTGGTGCTTCGGGTGCGGGAAAATCAACTTTGGTAAACCTTTTGCCTCGCTTTTATAATCTTAATATCGGTCAAATTTTAATTGATGGTATAGATATTCGCGATGTCACTTTAAAAAGCCTCAGACAACAAATTGGCATAGTACCACAAGAAACTACTTTATTTTCTGGTTCGATTGCCCAAAATATTGCTTTTGGACAACCAAAATTCGATTTAGAAAAAGTAACAGCGGCAGCAAAAATAGCTAATGCCCATCAGTTTATTAGCGAATTATCTAGAGGATACGATACTTATATTGGAGAGAGGGGTGTAAGTCTATCGGGTGGACAGAGACAGAGAATTGCGATCGCTAGAGCAGTTTATCTCGATCCACGTATTCTAATTTTAGATGAAGCCACCTCAGCTTTAGACTCAGAATCTGAGGCTTTAGTACAAGAAGCAATGATGCGAATTATGCAAAATAGAACCGTATTTGTTATTGCCCATCGTCTGGCTACAGTTCGCAATGCCGATCGCATCTTAGTATTAGAAAAGGGTCGCCTGGTAGAAGTTGGCAAACACGAAAAACTTCTATCAAACAATGGTATATATGCTCGTTTTTATGCAAGACAATTTCAAAGTTAGTAGAGACTTTTCATAAAACGTTTCTCCAATAATTGCGCTCGCTTCCCGTAATATCTAGCAGTTTAAAAGTTATATGGTAAAAGTTTTATGGTCAAGATTACCGATACAGACTCGCGACTAGCATGACTATAATAAGTGATTGTATGTTTTATTTTTATACAAGTTAAGCTAAAAAAAGCACAAATCATTAGGTTTTAGGGAGTATTTTGTGTTAAAAAATGCCAAACAGCAACAGCTATTTAACTTAAAGCTAAATATTTTTACCAAACAAAACAGTATACTTCTTAAACCTTTCTTTTTTTTTATACCCTGGCTCTTGTCTGCTAATTCCGCTTCAGCAGCAAATGAAGTGCTTGGCGTAGTTAAAAGTCAAGAAAATGCGAATCGATGGCAAGAAATAACCGCTCGCTTACATCAGTCGGGAGTAAAGTACTGTACTGTAGATGTTCGCGAATGGCAATCGCTCGAAGATTTAGGCGATGTCGAAGCATTACTATTGCCTAATGTAGAAACTATTGATAACCTACAGGCAGAGTCATTGCAACAATGGATGAATCGAGGCGGAAAAGTAATTGTCGCTGGTGCTACGGGTAATTCATCGAGTTTTTCCGTTAAAGAGCAGTTACACTCTTTGTTTGGTGCTTATTGGCAATCCGATCTTGCTACTGCTCCTTTAAGACTTACTGCCGACACACCAGTAGAGTGGTATGGTAGATCGCCATTAGCCCGTACTTTTAGCGGCGGAAAATTGATACCTACTAATAATAGTCAAACGGCTGCAATTTGGAAAACAGTAGATGAGCCAGCAGCAGCAGTAGTTACCGAAAATAGTATCTTTCTCGGTTGGCAGTGGGGAGATAGTTCGATCCCCGCCAGTCTCGATCGCGCCTGGATAACAGCTGCTCTCGATCGCTATGATATTGAAACCAATCGACTGTTTGTTCCTACATCTTTTGTCGAACCAAAGCCGTGTCAAACTAGTAAACCGCTTTTGTTTCCCAGTCAGGAACCAACGCAGTCTTTATTACCAGAATCTCGCTTTGGTTTCCGTTTGGAACCCGCTCTTTCTGACGAGCAAGTTACAGAGATGACAAGCGAACTGACTGGATTGATCGGACGTTTTGAAGCTTCTCTTTTAACTGCCAACGCCAGAGAAAGCGATATCGATCTTTCTACCAGCAAAGTTATCGAACAGTTACTCAGCAGAAAAACTAAAAATATAGAAAGATCTGCGCTCGCTAAAGATCGCCAAAGTAGCCGAGTATTAAAAACAGCTAAAGATAATTTGCAGCAGTTTGCCTACCTAATAGAGAAACGTAACTACACTCAAGCCAAACAACTGTGGTTGGATGCCAGAAATGCTCTATGGGATAACTACCCAACCGACAGACATTTAGCGCAAACTGAAGTCAGAGCGATGTGGTTAGATCGCGGTACTATCGTCAAAGCCAAATCTAAGTCAGATTTAGCCAGAGTTTTCGATCGCATGGCACAAGCAGGTATCAATACGGTCTTTTTTGAAACTGTTAACGCCGGATATACGATTTATCCCAGTCAAGTTGCTCCCGAACAAAATCCGCTAACTAAGTATTGGGATCCGCTACAAGCAGCAGTCGAACTAGCTCATGAAAGAGGCATGGAATTACATGCCTGGGTATGGGCTTTTGCTGCCGTAAATCAACGTCATAACGTCATTCTCAACTTACCAGAACGTTATCTTGGTCCCATATTATCTCGATTTCCCAACTGGGCGACAAGCGATCGCGGCGGCGAACGTTTTCACTATAATTCTGGTAAGGTCTTTCTCGATCCTGCTAATTCACAGGTCAAGCTCTATCTCTCTCAATTACTAGAAGAAATTGCCACCCGCTACGAAGTTGACGGTATTCATCTCGACTACGTACGTTATCCTTTTCAAAGTCCTACGGGAACACTCACCTATGGCTATGGTATGGCTGCCAGACAGCAATTTTTTCAGCAGACGGGAGTAGATCCGATGACGCTGCAACCAGGCGATCGCCTGTGGTCGCAGTGGACGGGTTTTCGCATCAGACAGATCGATAACTTTATTTTTTCTGCTTCTCAAAAACTCAAGCAACAGCGTCCCGAACTTATTATTTCTACAGCAGTATTTCCCATGCCACGTTTGGAACGCTTAAACAAAATTCAGCAGAATTGGGAAGAATGGATCGAACAAGGCTGGATCGATATGTTAGTTCCTATGACTTATGCCTTAGATACAGAAAGGCTACAAAAACTAGCTGGTTCTGTCGTCGATAGTTACGACCGCAGCAAAGCATTATTACTACCAGGCATTCGCTTACTCAACGTTCCTAATGTAGTAGCGGTAGATCAAACTCAATTATTGCGAGGAATGTCAACAGAAGGCTTCGCTCTATTTGCTGCTGAAAATTTAAATCCTACTTTAGAACGTGTTTTTAGTCGCACCAATAAAAGTTCTAACACCGATTCAGAACCACTGCCTTTTCGTCAGCCATTTCAAGCAACTCTATCTCGCTATCAAAGTTTGCAAAGAGAGTGGAATTTTACTATCGACAACGATCGCCTGGCAATCAAACCTATAACTCTCAAGCAGTGGGGAGAAAGTGCTGATGAACTAGCTATAGATTTAGAACGGCTAGCAGAAGAACCTTCTACCAAAAATCTTTTTGCTTCTCAGGTAGCTCTTGCCTCGTTTCGCCGCCAATTTTCTCAATGGATGAAAGAAACTAAAAGTATTGCTCCCTATCAGGCAGAAGTTTGGCAAAATCGTTTGAATACTTTGGATCGTCTTTTGAGTTATGGAGAAAAAAAGTTACCAGACAGCGAAGAACAAACTTTTTCTAATTAGCGATCGCGCTCGGTTAGTTTTTTTATCTAACATACTTCAACGAAAAATTTTGCTGTTAAATATTAGCTGAATTATCTAACAAGCTTCAGCCATTTTTTTGTCGCGATTGGCGGTTGCGTAGCAAGTCGTAGACTCAGCCAGCGGCAAAGCCGATAGCGGCAAGCATCTATAGACTGACATCAAATATTATCGCAGTACTTGGATTGGTTAAGACGAGTTGATTTACTTGCTCGTAAGTATTTAACAATGAACAGCGAACAATTTTTCATTACTCCCGTTTTTATTAACGAATAGACAGCATTAGCTATTTTATTCGAGACAAAATAGTAATTGCAGTAAAAACACGGATGAATTGACAAATTTTATTTTAAAATTGTTCGATTGTAAGGTAATAGCAACTATAATTTTGTATTTATTTTGATTGCGCCACAATTGTCGTACTTAGTTCGCCAGTAAATATTACAAATATCAAGACTTATTTTTTAAACTATTTTTTTAAAATAGCTGCAACTATAGGTAAATAAATATTTTACTTTAATACTTCGTTGGTTGAAATTTAGGTTGCGTAGTTGCTTGGTCTAAACCGCATCGACATTGAAATGAGGAGTTTTTAAGTTAGCGGTGCGACCCCGCGCGATTTTATCGCGCAAGGGAACGCGTACCTCCCGAAGGGCAAGTAGCAATTATATTCTGCTGTTCTACTTGTTTCATCTCCGATTYAAAAACTACGGTTTTCTATATAGACGGAGTTTAGTTTTTTCGATGCTAATACTATTTTTAGTTTAAGTATTTCTACGATACAAACAAAAAATAATAGTTGTTTTTTTTACTTAATTTTTATTTTTAACAATCAAAAATTTAATTCTTCTTTACCTAAAAAAACAGCAGAAGAAATACGATTTATTTAAATAAAGAACAAACAGTTATCGATTTTTCTGACAGTATTAATGAGGTAAAAACATGGAAGAAATGAATATTGGTACTGAATTTAACTTTACTTATGCTCCTGGCGTAAGTTTCGAGCAAATGATTGGTTTTGAACTCGCAGGGCAATTCTGGTCGAGTCATCTTAGCGACAACGTTAGTATTAATATCTTTGTAGAAATCAGCGATGCACTCCCTGAAAATGTCATTGGCGGTGCTTTACCAGGTTTTGAAGACAATGTATTGTATAGTGATTTTCGCAACGCTTTAGAAGCAGACATTACTTCCAAAGTCGATACTTTGATTAACAACAATCAGCAGCTAGATAGAAATAGTTACACTGCATATTTTGATAGTCAATTCGAGGATTTAACTGGTTATAAAGTTGAAAATAACCAACATATGGAAATGACTCGCGCCAATGCTAAGGCTTTGGGTTTGATTAATGGAGACAGTTCAGAACTAGATGGTTATATCGTAACTCGCAACCTCGATGGTTCTGGCGAAAGCGGTTTGGAAAGCTTGGCTTGGAACTACGAATATACTGATAGTTCTGTAGGTAGCGATCGCCTCGACTTTTTGAGTGTTGCCATTCACGAAGTCGGTCACGTTTTAGGATTTGTTAGCGGTGTAGATCGTGATGGATGGTTGACTACAACTAGCGATTTCAAAAAAAGTAAAAAAGAAGCTAAATACTACGACAAACTGGAAGGTAGTCTGAATAATGCTACTCCTGTAGATATGTTGCGTTATTCCCAAGAAAGTAATTCCATGAGTGGTGCCGAAAACTGGATCGATATGTCTGTTGGTGGCAACCCATACCTATCCTTTACTGGTTCGAGTGGAGAAGCAATAGCTTACTTTTCAACTGGCGTAGATACAGAACTAGGTGGCGATGGTTATCAAGCTAGTCATTGGAAAGCGATGGACGAAGCAATTGGCATTATGGATCCGCGTCTGAAAACTGGTCAAAGAAGAGAAATTACCCAATTAGATTTGAGTCTTTTTGATGCGATCGGTTGGGATCTAAAGACTGAAAATACAGAACAACCTAATATAACTACTTTATATCTTCAAGCTCAAACTTTATTAGCCGATAAAATGGAGGTGAGCTTAGATTGGATGACAGCTAATCCTGATGAAAGCGCAGAAATATTAACGCCAGAATTTGTAGACATTGACGGCAATGGTTACGACGATCGCAACGAGCAAGTAGTAGAAATGCTTATTGACAGTGGCGAAGTTTACAATGGTGGTAAAGCCTACAATTGGGGATGGTGGAATCCTTATGGTTGGGGGTGGTGGAATCCTTATGGACAAACTATTACTTTCAGCTAAACCATATAGTAATCCTAAATTATTTGTGAACAGTCAAATCTCTGTATAGGGAACAGAGAATAGGGAACAAAGATTTCACGATTCACTCAGGATTGCTATATTTTAGGTTAATTACACGTAACGGAATATTAATAAGTTCATGTAAATAGGCAAATTTCCTAAAACATCTTTTGAACTATCGTTACTAGCCACTTTTTTTTAAATTACTATTTTGAACTTAATAGAAGCGAATTTTTTTTTGGTTGCTTGTTATTTTTGACAAAATTTTGGGAATCTTATGTTTAGTTTTGCGCATAGACGCGAAAATCAAGCTAGATTTCATAAATGTTATATGCAGCAGCTTAATATTCTTCTTTACAGTTCAAGGTTTTTAGAGCAATTAAAGAAATATTGGTTGTTGCCAGCGGTTTTTCTACTCTCAATCTTAGAAATAAATAAAATTGCTTTAGCGCAAGTCGTTCCCGATCGCACTCTTCCTAATAATTCTGTAGTTGACTCTACCAAAAATCTTACGACTATTACTGGTGGTTCGAGAGCAGACACCAATTTATTTCATAGTTTTGAAGAATTTTCGGTTATTTCAGGCGAAACAGTTCTTTTTGACAATGCTTTAAATGTTGAAAACATTATCAATCGCGTTACGGGAAATTCTATATCTAATATCGATGGCTTGATTCGTACCAATGGTACTGCTAACTTATTTCTAATCAATCCTAATGGCATTATTTTTGGGAGTAATGCAGCTTTAGATATAGGAGGTTCCTTTGTAGGTAGCACTGCTAATAGTATTCAATTTCAAGATGGTAGTGAATTTAGTAGTTCTACAAAAGCCGCTTCTCCGCTATTAACTGTCAGCATTCCTATCGGCTTGCAAATTGGAGCCAACGCGGGAAAAATAGTTGTACGTGGAACGGGTAATAATCTAGCCATCAATCGAGATTCTTCTTTAAATAGAAGCAATCGTTCTTCTGGAATTCAAGTACCTAATGGCAAAAGTTTAGCTTTAGTTGGTAACAACATCAAGCTAATAGGTGGAAACCTAACAGCATCAGAGGGCAATGTTGAATTATGGTCGGTTAATAGGGGCAATTTATCGCTCGACCTCAATCGTGATGAGTTAAATATTATTAATGCTACTTCAGAAAATCTCAGCTATCGAGATATCCTCCTTTCCAAAGCCTCTTCTATAGACACAAGTGGTAGTGCTGGTGGCAATACTATAGTTCGCGGACAAAACATTGCCATTAAAGATGGTTCGGTAATACTAACAGATACTTTAGGAAGCGGTTCGGGGGGAAATCTGAGTGTCAAAGCTACAAATTCATTAACTGTAAGCGGAATTTCCTCTCAAACCCCGATTTTTAGTGGTTTATTTGCTGAAGTTACTCTAGAAGCTACGGGTGACGGTGGAAATATAAATCTTGAAGCTAGCCGCTTAGTAATAAGTAAGGGAGGACAAATATCAACCAGCACTTTTGGTTTGGGCAATGCCGGCAACTTAAATGTTACAACCAAAAACATAAAAGCAAGCGGCATATCTTCTTTTGGTCCTAGTGGCTTGTTTGCTGCTGTTGCTCCAGGAGCAAGAGGAAATGGAGGTAATGTAAATCTTGAAACAGACGGTCTAAAAATTGCTGAAGGCGGTCAAATTCTAACAACTACTTTCGGATTTGGCAAAGGGGGAAATTTAAATATAAAAGCTAAGGATATTCAAGTAATTGGTGGAACTAAATTTGGTCCAAGTAATCTTGCTTCTACGGTTGTTAAAATACCAACTTTGCCAGAACCTGTAGCGGCTTTTTTAGATGCTGGTATGGGAAATGGAGGAAATTTGAATTTAAAAGCAGAAAAATTGCAGGTTGCTGATGGAGGTCAAATTTCGGTATTTACAACGGGTTCAGCAACCGCAGGAAATTTAATAGTTAATGCTAAAAATATAGAATTATCTGGCTTTAATCAGTTTGGTCGCAGTGGTTTACTAGCTGGCACATTTCAAGATATTGGTGATGGTGGCGATTTAAATATTATTACTGATAGATTATCTATCAAAAACGGAGCGGTTATTAGTGCCAGTAATTTTCAAAGTTTGGGAACAGGTATACCAGGAAAAGGTAAGGCAGGTAATATTGCCCTCACCGCTCGTTCTGTAGAATTAAACAGCACTACTTCAGATATTGCTAGTGGCATTACTGCTGCTACCAATAGCGGTGGGGGAGGTAATATTACTCTAAAAGTTGCCGAAAAACTCACTCTCGGTAACAACAGCGAAATTTCAGCAGAAACCAGAGGTAAAGGTGATGGCGGTAGTGTAGAAATTTTTACCGATACCTTGCGTCTAAAAGATAGTGGCTTGGTTAATACCAGCACTTCAGCAGAAGGCAATGCTGGTAGAGTAAACATTAAATCTAATACAATTACTTTCTCAGGTTTAGGTAGCGGTGTTTTTAGCGAAGTAAAAGATGCTGCTACGGGCGACGGTGGAAACACTGCAATTACTGCTAAAAATTTTAATTTAAGCGATCGCGCCCTGGTTTCTACTAGCAGTAATGGTCTGGGTGATGCTGGCAGTATAGAGATCGATGCCGACACAGTAAACCTCGATCGCAGCAAAATTATTACCACCGCTACTCAGGCTGGAGGTGGCAACATTAATTTAGTAACAGATTTTTTATATTTAGATAACGACAGCGAACTCAGCAGCAGCGTTTTAGGCAACACTGGCGGTGGGGGTAACATTTTTATTGACAGCAACTATATCATTGCCGATCGCAATAGTGATATTAGAGCTAATGCAGTTAAAGGAACTGGCGGCAATATAGATATTGATTCAGAAGTCGCCTTACTTTCTCTTGATAGTGAGATCGATGCTAGTTCTCAACTAGGACTAGATGGAGTAGTAAACATCAATAATTTAGAATTAGACGAACAAATCGGCATGGTACAGTTACCCGATAATATTGTCGATCCTACTGCTTTGATTTCGAGCCTTTGTCTTGTAGAAGAAGGTGACGTTATGGCAGTTACTGGCAAAGGTGGTTTGTTGGAAAATCCCAGTCAAAGTCTTAGAGGTGAATCGGTTTGGGAAGATTTACGAGCTTTATCTCTCGCAGAGCGAGATAAATCGTCAAATCCTGCCAAGTATGGCGATGGCTCTTCTCAAATTGTTGAAGCTAAAGGATGGCAGGTTGACTCACAAGGAAACATCGAATTACTCGCCCATCTTCCTCAACAAAACGACCGAGATTACTGGCAATTATTCAATCAGTGTCGGAAAAAGGTACAACGGCAATCGCATCATCACACACCCTGACCTTTGGTCAACAGCAATTTTTTAGTTCGATCTTTCTAAATCAATGTCTAGATAGCCAAGGACGATAAGCTTAAAATGAATAAATTGCCGAATAAGAAAATAAAGTTAATTCATTTTAGTCTTTGGTCGATACTGCTAGGTTTTAGTGCGATCGCTCTAGTAACGCCAGCATTAGCTAAACTGCCTTCAGCAGTAATAGAAAATTCAAGCAATTTGAGTGTAGCAAATAGACCAAATTTACTAGAGCAAGGTAAAGCTGCCTATGAAGCTGGAAGATATGTAAAAGCAGATGAAATTTGGCAACAGGCTTACAGACAAGCTGAAGAGCGAGACAATATTATAGAACAAGCTATTAGCCTTAACTATTTAAGTTTGAACAATCACAAACTCGGTAACTTGCCTCAAGCCGAGCAATACATCTCACAAAGTGTGCAACTATTAGAACGACACACCTTAGAAGAGAAAAATTTACCAATACTAGCTAGAGTATTAAACACGCGAGGTAGAATTTTGCTGGCAATGGGTAAAGCAGAAGCCGCGCTTGAAAGTTGGCAACAAGCAGCCAAAGTTTATCAACAGGTGGGAGATGAAGTGGGTATGCTTGGCAGTCAAATCAATCAAGTTCAGGCTTGGCAAAGCTTGGGTCTTTATCGCCGCTCTCAAAAGACACTACAGCAGATTGGCGATCGCCTGAAAGCACAGGCAAATCTCAAACTAAAACTTACGGCACTGCGTAGCTTGGGCATCACTTTACAAGTTACTGGCGATTTAGAACGCGCAAGGGAAGTCTTACACCAAAGTCTGGCAATTTCTCAAAAGCTAAATTTGCCTGAAGAAACCAGCACGACATTATTTAGTTTGGGTAATACCGCTAGAGCTTTAAACGAGAGAGAAAGCGCGATCGCATTTTATCTACAGGCAGCTACTACTACATCGCAGCCATTGCTAAAGACTGAAGCTCTATTAAATCAACTCAGTCTGTTAATTGCTACCGATCGATGGCAACAAATAAAAACACTATTGCCACAAATTCAAACCAACGTTACCAATCTATCTTCTACACCAAGCCGACGTTCGATATATGCCAACGTTAATTTTGCCAAAAATCTAATTGACCTGGCAGCAAAACCTGGTATTCGAGAACATACTACGGCGATTGATGAGTTGTTAACAACTGCGATCGCGCAAGCACGGCAACTCAAAGATATTCAAGCCGAGTCTTATGCTTCTGGCATTTTGGGTTATTTTTACAAACGACAGCAACAATGGTCGCTTAGTAAAAAATATACCGAACGAGCTTTACAGCTTGCAGAAGTAGTCAATGATTCAAATCTCAGCTATCAATGGCAGTGGCAGTTAGGAAGGTTATTGGCAGTTAAAGATAATAATTATGGTGCGATCGCCGCTTATTCGGAAGCGGTTAAAGAGCTAGAATCTCTACGTAGCGATTTAATACTTACTAATAACAATCTTCAATTTTCTTTCAGCGAAAGTGTCGAACCAGTGTACCGCCAGTTAGTCAGTTTGTTGTTAAAACCGCAACAAAACCTTGCAGTAAGTCAAGAGCGTTTAATACAGGCGAGAAATACAATTGAAGCTTTGCGTCTAGCCGAATTAAACAATTTTTTTCGGGAAGCTTGTTTGGAAACCGAACCAAAGTCAATTGAAAATATCGATCCTCAAGCTGCTGTAATCTATCCAATTATTTTAAGCGATCGCCTGGAAGTAATTATTAGTTTGCCAGGGAAACCCCTACGTCACTACTCCCAGCAAATCTCGCAGGCAAAGCTAGAAACGGTTATTGAGGAGCTACGACAAACCGTTCAAATTCGCAGTCGGCGCAAATTCTATCAGCCAGCACAACAATTATACGATTGGATAATTCGCCCTGCTTTAAAAGATTTTGCTGAAAACAACATTAAAACCTTAGTTTTTGTTCCTGACGGTTCTTTACGCAATATTCCTCCGAGCATGTTTCATGATGGCGATCGATTTTTAATCGAGCAGTATAGTGTGGCACTCACTTCAGGTTTGCATCTACTCGCTCCAATACCTTTAAAAACAACAAAAATGCGTACACTGGCAGCAGGAATTACCTTACAAAGAAGGGGTTTTTATGGTTTAGAGTATGTCAACAACGAACTGGAAAACATTCGAGAGCAAACTAATAGTGTCGTACTTAAAAATGAAGAATTTACTAAAAATACACTAAGAGAAAAAATTGAATCGTCACGGTTTAAAGTAGTTCACATTGCCACTCACGGACAGTTTAGTTCCAATCTAGAAGATACATTTTTGTTAGCGTGGGACGATAATATTAACATCAAGGAATTAGAAGAAATTCTGCAACAGCCAGAAGTAGATCGTCGATCGGTTGAATTGCTAATACTCAGTGCTTGTGAGACTGCTACAGGAGATAAGCAAGCTGCTTTGGGTATAGCTGGAATGGCGGTAAAAGCTGGAGCTAAAACTACGCTGGCTACTTTATGGTCGGTATATGACGAGTCTACTGCTGTGGCAATGAACAATTTTTATCGGCAACTTACTAACTCTGAGAATAAAACAAACAAAGCTTTAACTTTACGTCAAACACAATTGGCTATGATTAACTCTTCTAGATTTACCCATCCTTTTTACTGGTCGGGTTTTATTATGTTAGGAAATTGGCTGTAAAAATATCTTGTATCAATTTTCGTGCATTTACGAGAGACTTAAAATGGGATTGATAAGAATATCTAGTAATGTCTTACTATTTAGGAATCGATTTTGGTACTTCTGGTGCGAGAGGAATTGTTATTGATGATGAGCAAACAGTTAAAAAGACCGTAAAATGTTCTTTTAACAAGATAGCTGCCGATAAATTAATTTATAGCTGGCAAACGGCTTTATCTGCTCTTTTGTCTCAAATTCCTCAAGAAATAAGTCAACAAATTAAAGCGATCGCGATTGACGGTACTTCTTCTACGGTAATGCTTTGTAATGCTGATGGCGAACCAATTGACGAACCAATTTTATATAATGACGATCGCGGCAAAAGCGAATTAGACAAGGTACGAGCGATCGCACCCGAAAATTCAGTAGTAGTTAGTGCGACATCGAGTTTGACCAAACTTTTTTGGTATGCAAAGCAACCATTCTTTTCTCAAGCGAGATATTTTTTACATCAGGCTGACTGGTTGGCTTATTTGTTACACGGTAAATTAGGCATTAGCGATTATCATAACGCTCTCAAACTGGGATACGATGTTGAAGATTTAAGCTATCCTCAGTGGCTGCAAGATTTGTCTTTTAGCCATTTATATCCTCAAGTATTACCTCCTGGTACTTCCGTCGATAAAGTAACACCAGAAATAAGCGATCGCTTTGCTTTACCTAAAGACTGTATAGTTTGTACTGGAACTACCGATAGTATTGCCGCTTTTTTAGCTAGCGGCGCATCTCAGGTAGGAGAAGCAGTAACTTCTTTAGGTTCGACTTTGGTTTTAAAGTTACTTAGTAAAACTAGAGTTGAAGCAGCAGAATATGGTGTATACAGTCATCGACTAGGAGACTTATGGCTGACTGGCGGTGCCTCTAATACGGGTGGTGCAGTTTTAAAACATTTTTTTACAGACGAAGAGTTAGATAGCCTATCTCAAAAGATCGATCCTGATAGCAAAAGTCTTTTTGAATATTATCCCCTACTCCAACCTGGCGAACGGTTTCCTATTAACGATCTCAATCTGCCTCCAAAATTAACCCCTCGTCCTGCAGGCAATCGCAATTTTTTACAGGGACTCTTAGCAGGTATAGCTCGTATTGAAGCTTTGGGTTATCAGAAATTATTAGAATTGGGTGCTAGTAAGCCACAAAAAATATACACGGCTGGAGGCGGTGCGAAAAATGAAGTCTGGCAGCAAATTCGCCAGCAATATTTAAATTTGCCCGTACTGTCTGCATCTATACCTGAAGCCGCTTACGGAACCGCTTTACTAGCAAAGCGATCGCTCTGTAGCTAAATTGAAATTATAAATATTAAAATTTCTATGCTGAAGCTCTATCTGGTTCGGCAGACATTTCTTCACTACTAGGTAACTCCAAACAGTAACCAGCACCATACACCGTTTTAATATAGCTGGGGTGTCTGGGGTCTGGCTCTAGCTTAGTGCGTAAATGACGAATATGAACGCGAATAGTTTCGATATCGTCATCGGGATCGTAACCCCATACTTCTTTAAGAATTTCAGGGGGCGCGACTGTTTGTCCGTGACGCTGGAGCAAACAATGCAATAGCTCGAATTCTAAATGAGTTAGCTTGACGGTACGTTGAAACCAAATTGCTTCAAACCGTTCTGGTATCAGAGTTAAAGGACCATAGTTGAGAATTTCAGAATGTTTGGCTGCTTGAGGTATGCGATCGGCTCGTCGCAGTAATGCTCTTACTCTAGCCAACATTTCTTCTACTTCAAATGGCTTGGTTAGATAATCATCTGCGCCAGCATTAAAACCTTCTACTTTGTCTTGAGTTTGCCCTAGTGCAGTTAACATTAAAACTGGAATATCAGAAGTGCGGTTATCTCGACGCAACCGCTGACAGACGGTAAATCCATCAACTTTAGGAAGCATTAAATCTAGCATGACCAGATCTGGTTGTAGCTGTACTGCTAAAGCTTGCCCTTTTATACCATCTTCTGCTTGATTGACATCATATCCAGCCATCTCTAAATTAATTGAAACCAGTTCTGCTATTGCGGGGTCGTCATCAATTACAAGTATTCTTGGCATTGCTCTATGGTCTATAGTTGGTTTTATAACTCAGTCGATCGAAATCTGGTCTTTATATAAAGTCAAATTAAAAAAATGTAGGATATTTTAAACAATCCTGTATTGATTATAAGCAAAAACGTTCCATATATTTAAGTTTTTTTACTAAATATTGACTATTTGTGTATTTAAGCAAATTTTGATATATTGTTATATTTCTGCCCTTATTGATAAAGTTAAGAGTGCAGTTGAAATTTTTGGCTAGTTTTAAAAATGCTAGCTATAGCATTTACTAATTTAAATTGAGAGTTTATCAAAGTAGGTTATGTCAAACAATAAAACATCTACTTTTTACCTACTAAAAAGTTTTAATAATTTATGTTGACAAACTAAACTCTGAGTCTTGGAATACTTTAACGGCTCGGACAGTGTAAAAATTCTTAATGAAAACTCTCATGAAATCAGTTTAATCTAGCAAACTAGGCATATTTTTAATCTGCTGCTAAATTCAGCAAGCAGACCAAATTAATAACAGCGGAAGGAAATTTAACATGAGTGTAAATTTAGCCACAATGTTGCGTGAGGGGACGAAAAAGTCTCACACAATGGCAGAAAATGTCGGCTTTGTCAAATGTTTTCTCAAAGGTGTAGTCGAAAAAAAATCTTATCGCAAATTGGTAAGCAACTTTTATTTTGTTTACTCGGCAATGGAAGAAGAAATGACAAGATTAAAAGATCATCCTGTTATTTCCAAAATTTACTATCCAGAACTCAACCGCAAAGAAAGTCTAGAAAAAGATCTTTATTTTTACTTTGGTTCTGACTGGAAAGAAAAAATCGAGCTTTCTTCCGCGGGAAAAGACTATGTAAATCGTATTAGAGAAATAGCAAAATCCGAACCAGAATTACTTGTCGGTCATTCATATACTCGTTATTTAGGAGATCTTTCTGGCGGACAAATTCTCAAAAAGATTTCACAAAGTGCGATGAATCTCAGCGATGGCGAAGGAACCGCTTTTTATGAGTTTGAAAATATTTCAGATGAAAAAGCCTTTAAAAATGAATACCGCCAATCCTTAAACGAGTTACCTGTAGATATGGCAACTGCCGAACGGATTGTTGATGAAGCAAATGATGCTTTTGGCAAAAATATGGAAATGTTTCAAGAGCTAGAAGGTAATTTGATTAAAGCAATTGGTATGATGCTGTTTAATACTTTGACTCGCCGTCGTTCTCGCGGTAGCACTGAATTGGTTACTGCCGAACAGTAAAAGCCACTATTTCTGTTTAAATTTTTTACTAGTAAGAACAACCCTGAAGGCTGGGTTTCGGTCAGTAAAGATCGTTATCGAGCATCCAGGGTTGTTTGTTGTTTGGCTATTGTAATACTTCAATTAAATTTTATTTTTTAGGAAGATTGCGACTGGTATAAGTATCCATAGCAACTACAGGAATACGTTCGGCATAATCGATTTCGCTACCAGTAAATGTTCTTGCCAGCCGTTCAAAAGACTCAGACTTTAGATTGCGTTCGTGGATTGGTTTGGTTTGTTCGCCTCTAAAATAAGCTTGAGTACCAATAACTGCTGCAGCTACCCAGCCCATTGCAAATACAGCAATTAGTAATGTAGTCATAATAAACCTCTTGTCTTTGTTAAGTTTTTTTTCTTTATGTAAATAAATGTAACAAAAAATAGTTAAAAATGCAACTTGGCAATTGACAAAATGCTGTAAATTGCCCAATCGAAGATCTTAAGTTGTTAAATTCTTTAAATTATTGTTGTACTTTTAACTGTTGAGGTTTTTTTTCATTTCCTCTAGTTCTGCATCTAACTCCCATTTTTGAAACTCTGCTTCTAAAGGATCGCTAGAGCGACTATAGTTGTTTGCACCTCGATCCCAACCAACGGTGTAGCTGCTGTCATTAGTTGTATATCGTTCTGCCTTTGCTTGAGACGACTGAGTGGCTACTTCCTGACGTTTGGCTTTGACTTGCTGGAGCAATTCTTGTGCCTGAACGATGCGGTTTTTAACACCCTGCATCTGTCCCCAAACTTGATTGCCCTGTCGCAATAGTGCTGCTTCTCTTTCTTGGGCGGCTTTAGCTAAATCGGGACGATTGGCAGTTTGAGCCTTGCTGACTCTGCTATGCCAGGTTTGAATATCTCGGGCGATCGCTAAAATTTCGTCTTGCAAACTTTTTTCTTCTAGCTGCAACTCGGTAATAATTTTTTGAGCGTCTCGTTCCTGTTCTTTTAACTGTTCCTCTAGTGCTTGAAATTCTAAATGAGGATTTTTGCGTAAAAATTCATCCAGTTGTTCTTCGAGAAAGCGATCGAGATCGTCAAATAAACCCATTGTAATGTTGTTAGAAGTCTTAGATTTGGCACTGCTTAATTCATATCTTAAAACTTTTCGCCAATACTAAGAGAACGAACTTCACCCTGGTTGTTAATTTGGGCTTTTTGGTCGGTTACAGAGTCTAAAATCCAACCGCTACCGTTTATTTCTTCACCTTGCCAAATTTGCTCGGTCGTTCCCTTAATTTTAAATAAAGCTGCCGATCTACTACCTAACTCCAAAACACCTATTAGAGTATGCTCGACTACTGGTTGCTCTATCTTTGCTGTTGCCGCTTGAGAAGTTGAAGTTTTAACGGATGGCGACTCTGGTACGGGTGTTGGTGCTGGCAAGGGTGGCGGTGAGGGGATTTTAACTACTTCTAGTGGTTCTGGCGGTTGTGTCGAAGGAATTGCTGTTGGCTGGTTTTCTACAGGAGTTTGAGGAGTAAATACGGGGACATAAACTACTCGCTCTTTTGCGGTTTCTTTAGCAGCGGCATCTTGTTGGCTGGTACTGTCTATTGCCGAGAGCGATCGCTCCATGTAATCGATAAATTCGGCATCTGACTTCGACAAAACTATTTGTTGTTTCCCTGTTAGTTGTGCTAGTAAATATCCGCTGCGATCTTTAAATAGCCAGCAGACAACTAAACTTAAATAACTTAAAGAAGCAACTAACAAAATTTTACCTAAGTAGTTAAGTTTCGGTTGAGGTGGTTCGTCAGTTGGTTCTGCTTGAAAAGCAGAAGTTACTTCTGATAAATCTAGAGCATAAAAATTTGTTGATGACTCCGATTGATACCACTGTGTGGCAATTGTAGAAACTGGTGTTTCGGATCTAGTTAGGGCAGAAGACGAGTCATAATCGGAACGTTGGCAGTCTTCTGAGAGCGTCTCAGCTAGAAGTTCTTGCCGATCTGAAATCGCTTGAGAATCTAAATTAGAAACTACATCGCGCTGTGCCCGTTGTCTTTGGCAATCTCGTTCTGCACGCTGCCTAAGTCCGAAAGACTTAGTTTGCAATCGGCGATCGCGAAGCGGATGACGGGCGGCATGCACGCTGGAGCGTGCCGTCTTCGCGTAATCGCGAAGGCGAGGCTCTCCAGAGCCTGCTGATGGAGCATCAGCAGACGAGCCCTCCCCTTCGGGCTTATCTCGCCGCCAAAAATTTGCTGAACTAGATAAAGCCAAGTTGTAAACGAAGGAAAATTTTTCCATTACCAATCGGCGTTTGACATCCAAAGTTATTTACTGAGTCACAATTATGAAAATTCACAAAGTCAAAAGAAATTCCGTGCGTTTACACGGATCTTCTCTAACTCATACAAAATAAACTCGAACTTTGGGTTGTTGCCATAGTAATTACTCAGAAATTCAACTCAACTATGCGATCGAACAGCTAGTATAATCACCCAAATATACTTAAATAATTATAAGTTCATCTTCTTCGACATCGGCTAGTCGAATAGCTGGTGTTTGCTTAGTTGTAAGCTTTGCAGTCCGTTCGGTAAAGGGCAGTTTATAACTCACTGGTGCGGGAATCATCTCACCGCGAAAATCTAGTAATTGAACCACGATTAAGTAAGCAACTGCAATCAAAATTGAAATTGCCCCCGTAATAATCGCTAGTAGTTTGCCTCTATCCATCTGGTTTGCCTCTAATCAAACAGTATTGTTATATTTTTATTGTTTCACAGTAAAAATATAATCCCCCAACTACAAGATAGAAGTTAGGGGTTAACAAACAATTTTTGGAAATTTGAGAGTGAGGGTGAATTTTACCAACCCTTTTCAGCTTGCGAAAGGACGTAAGTAGCTACATCTTCTATTTGCTGGTCTTTTAAACGCCCTTTAAAAGCTGGCATAGCATTTTTACCGTTGTAAATCTGGTTGGTAATAGCTTCTAAAGAGTCCATGCCATATTTTTCTAAAGCATCTTTTTGCAAGGTTTTATTTCCTTGAATGGCATTTTTACCGCCAGCATGACACGCCGCGCAGTTAGCACTAAATACTTTGGCACCATTAGCAGCATCACCTGCTAAAGCGGGAGTAGCAAATGTAAATACAGCAGTTATTAGCAATACGGCAGCTAATGATATTAGTTTACGCAACATCTTTTCTCCTCATAATTTTTTAAGCCGATCGACTCTACATTCTTATAAAAGATCGAAGGTGAGGTCAAAAGACGAGTTGTCAAAGTTTGACAATAGGTCAAACTTCTGTAGTAGTATTATTTATAGGGCTAACGTCGATAGCGAAAGCCCATTTAAAAAAAGTAGTAATTAGTTTTGTACTGCTTTTGTTCTTAAATTATTAGAACATCAAGTAAAAAAACTGATATAGATTGTAGAGATTCAAGCACAAATGACTAAGAAACTAAGTTTAATATTGTCCATCGTTGTCATAGCGATCGCTAGTTTTTGCTTTAACGTCAACCCCGCAGCGGCAGACACTCATGAAGTTAAAATGGGTACCGATACGGGTCAGTTAAAATTTCAACCTGAAACAGTAACTGTTAGTGAAGGTGACACTGTTAAGTGGGTCAACAACAAAATGGCTCCTCATAACGTTGTTTTTTCTGACGATCAAGTAAAATCTCACAAACAGCTAGCATTTTCTCCTGGAGATTCTTTTGAAACCACTTTCAAAGAAGCTGGAGAATATTCTTATTACTGCGAACCCCATCGTGGTGCTGGAATGGTAGGTAAAGTTATCGTTCAATAGAATGAGAAGCTATTTTTGAATTGATTTAGCGGCGGTTTGCTGTATGGTACGAGAAATGCTGCAACTGCCGCAATTAATTATTTTTTAGACTAAAAAGGGAAGTAATGTCGGTAGCTCTATATAGACTTTACTTCCCTTTTATATTTATATTTTTACGCCAAATAGTTTGTACCATTTAGCCATAACCAGTTAGTTATATTTAGTGGCGTTTTATCGATTTTAATTTTAGCTACCAAACTACGTATAGTAAGCGATCGGCAACCATTCCCGTACATAGCAACATCATATAGAAAATTGAGTATTTAAACAGAGAACGAGCCAGTTGTTTATCTTGCGGTAGTTGTTTGAGTTGCCAAGCTTTGCGAATAAAGACATATCCTAAATAAAGCGAGATCGCCCCATAAACTACTCCTAACTGATGCAGGGGATAGACGAATAAAAAAGTAAAGGGAACTACCAGCAAAGTATAGAACCAGATTTGGTTTGCCGTAACTATTTCTCCTTTTACTACTGGCAGCATAGGGACTTCTACTTCTGCATAGTCATCTTTAATCATCAATGCTAAAGCCCAGAAATGGGGAGGAGTCCAAAGAAAAATAACTGCAAATAGTAGCAAGGGAGTCAAGCCGATCTCTCCTGTAACTGCCGCCCAACCTACCAAAGGCGGAATCGAACCTGCCGCACCACCAATAACTATGTTTTGAGTTGTATGGCGTTTTAACCAGTGTGTATAAATCAGCATATAAACTACAATGCCAGACATAGCTAATAAAGCTGCCAGCAAGTTAGCCCAAAATGCCAGCAGTACGAAGGACAAAGTTCCCAAAACTAAGGCAAAAATCAAAGCATGTAAAGGCTGGACTCTCCCAGAAGGAATGGGACGTTTGCGAGTCCTGGTCATCGTGTAGTCGATGTCGCGGTCGTAAATACAGTTGAGTACCTGCGCCGAAGCGGCGGCGAGAGTTCCCCCTATAAGAGTAACTAACAACAAAATCGGGTCTACTCTTCCTGCCGAAGCGATCCACATCGAGGCTGCGGTCGTAATTAGCAGTAAGGGAATGATACGCGGTTTGGTCAATTGATAGTAGCTGTTGACAACTTGAAGCCAATTTTGATTGCGGACGATACCTGTCCCGAGCATAACGATTGTGTTCCTAATATACTTTGATTGTGGATTGTGTTAAGTGAGAAAAAGCGAAAAGTGTTGCTATTTTATCAATGAGCAATGAACAGAACTGCAATGAACAATTTTTCATTTACTATCCTCAAACCGATCGTCGTTCGTTGTTTAAGGAGAGGTAATTGCTTATTGCTCATTGCTAATTGTTCATTGATGAAGCGGTTTGTCTGGTGCGATCGCGCAGTGATAAAACGGTAAAAGCAATACATACACCTAGTAAGCTGGCTCCTACAGCTTGATGGGTCACGGTTAGCGGTTCTACTTGTAAATGAAGCTTAAATGTAGCAATACCGAGAAGAATTTGCAATGTCACTAATGCCGCAGCAGCATTAGCCAACTTTCTTAAGGTAGCGTGCAATCCTGGTGTCCGCCAGGCGAACCAAACTAAAGCTATTGTTGCTGCTGTAGGTGGTAATACGCCTAAAATATGACCGTTCATGACGTTACAAAGCTGAAAACCAGCAAAACACTGATGCAAAGCCCAACGAGAAGCTACTAAACCACCTAGAATACTTTGTAAATAAACTAAAATTGCTGCTGTCAAACCAATCCAGCTTAATTTGCCTGCTGCCTGGGTTCCTTTGTGAGGTATCAGGGCAGTAGCAATAATTACTAGAGTGCTAAAAAATAGCAGTGCCATACCTAAATGGGCAGTAACAATATCGAAGCGCAATAGTTGAGTTACCGTTAGTCCTCCCAAGACTCCTTGAAAAACAATGAGGAATAAGGCAAAAATTGCCGCTCCTGGCAACCAATTTGGCAAAACTTTTCGATACCAACAGGATAAACCCACAAAAGCGATCGCACTAATCCCAATCAAAGCCGCATCCAAACGATGAAACCACTCTAAAAACACTTGAAGATTCATTTGTTGGGTCGGTATGAGTTGACCGTAACACAGCGGCCAATCTGGGCAGGCTAAACCTGCATTCATCACTCTTGTGGCACTGCCAACCGCCATTAATAATAGAGTGGCAAACGCCATTTTCCAAACCAGGCGACGAATTAATACTACAGGTGAAAATGTGTCTCTAGCTTCTTGCTGTTGATGAATCTGTGGTTTGAAAACTGATTCGGTCATGGTACATAGATAGATAAACTTTTATCGATTGGAGCGGAGCGATCGCTCCGTTGAGTCAAATTCTAACGAGATTGCAGAACTTTTTATTAACCTATCTATCACTGTAGCGACGTTTTTCTAAGAGTTTGCTCCTTTGCAGTATTCTTCAGATTGATTTAAAAATCCCTTAATAAAATTTAACACTGTATAAAAGAAAGTTAAGTTTCGGCAAGTTGTAGAGAGCATCGCGCTACTAATACTAATTAATCGAGCGAGTCTGAAATTCTACGCCCGACATTAGAAATTTTTATTTACTTGGGTGATTTGCCTATCTATTTGTAATTTGTTTAACCTAGTAAGTAGAAAAAACCCTAGTACACTGTTGAAGCTATTCTTTAGCAGAAGATCGCATTTGAAACTACAGTTGTTACTTAAAGAGCGGCTGTAAAGTATTACAAATAACGCGATCGCGTTTTAGGATCGATAAAAACTACCAACCATCAATAACAGTGAATATTCCTAGCAATATCATTACCCTCATAGCAGGGATCGCTATGACCCTAATTAGTTTGTGGTATGGTCAAAACCACGGACTGCTGCCTATTGCTGCTTCTGCGGAGGCAGACGATGTAGACGGACTCTTCAATTTAATGATGACCATTGCCACGGGTTTATTTTTACTAGTAGAAGGAGTATTAGTTTACTCACTTGTTAAGTTTCGCAAGCGTAAAGGAGATACAACCGACGGACCGTCTATAGAAGGCAACGTTCCTTTAGAAATACTCTGGACCGCTATCCCTACAGTTATTGTATTAATCTTATCTATCTATAGCTTTGAAGTTTACAATACTATGGGTGGGCTAGATCCTATGGTTGCTAACGATCCAGGACCGCAAAAGCTCGCTCATAGTCACGGACACCATCAGCAGTTAGTTGCGTTAAACCCCGACAAAGATATCGCTTTGGGTTTGGGCGCAACTCCCGATAGTCCTCAAGAGGGAACACCTTTACAAATCAACGTTAATGGTATCCAGTACGCTTGGATTTTTACTTATGGAGATAGTGGCGTAGTTTCGGGAGAGATGCACGTTCCTGTAGATCGACCCATAGAATTGAATATGACTGCTGGTGACGTTATTCATGCTTTTTGGCTCCCAGAATTTCGGATCAAGCAAGATGTAATTCCTGGTAGAGAAACTAAATTAATTTTTACTCCCAGTAAAGTGGGCAAATACCCTATTGTCTGTGCCGAACTGTGCGGGGCATATCATGGTGGGATGAAAACCCAGCTATATGTTGAAACCGAAGCAGAATACCAAGAATGGGTTCAGCAAAATACTTATGCAGCCAACGATGACGAAAAATCTTTAGCGGTTAACCCCAGCCAGCAATCTGATGAAGAGTTTTTAACTCGCTACGCTACTGAAGTTGGTGTGGCGGTAGATACACTAGCTCAATTAAGATAATTCCTCCGAACGCAACGAGATTAAAAAATTATATGAGTACCACAGCAGAAGCAAATACCACTGCAACCGAGAATGGACAAAGCGTCCATCCTCAAAGAAAATGGCAAGATTACTTTGGCTTTAGCACCGATCACAAAGTAATTGGCATTCAATATTTAGTTACCGCTTTTTTCTTCTACTTCATCGGTGGCGCGTTAGCTGAAGTAATGCGTACCGAACTTTCTACCCCCGATCCCGATTTCGTGCAGCCTGAGTTTTACAATCAGCTTTTGACCATGCACGGAACGATTATGCTATTTCTATGGATCATTCCTGCAGGGGCAGGTTTTGCCAACTACCTAATCCCCTTGATGATTGGGGCAGAAGACATGGCATTTCCCCGTCTCAATGCCGTGGCATTTTGGATGATTCCTCCTGCTGGAATTCTCTTAATGAGTAGTTTCTATAACGGCGCACCGCAAGCGGGCTGGACTTCTTATCCGCCCTTGAGCTTAGTTAGCGGTAAATCGGGAGAAGAAATTTGGATACTAAGTCTTTTACTTCTGGGAGCATCCTCAATTTTTGGGGCGATAAACTTTTTGACTACCATTTTGCTGATGCGGATGCCCGAAATGGATATCCACAGTATGCCTCTGTTTTGTTGGTCGATGTTGGCTACTTCGGGGTTGATCTTGCTCGGTACCCCCGTTTTGGCAGCCGCTTTAATCTTGCTTTCTTTCGATCTGATTGCAGGAACGGCATTCTTTAACCCTTCGGGAGGAGGCGATCCCATTGTCTACCAGCATATGTTCTGGTTCTATTCCCACCCGGCGGTATACATTATGATTTTGCCCTTTTTCGGCGTAATTTCTGAAGTATTACCCGTCCACGCTCGCAAACCGATTTTTGGCTATAGAGCGATCGCCTATTCGAGTTTGGCAATCAGTTTTCTGGGCTTAATTGTCTGGGCGCATCACATGTTTTCTAGCGGTACTCCTGGCTGGCTGCGGATGTTTTTTATGGCAACCACGATGATTATTGCCGTACCGACTGGGATCAAAGTATTTAGCTGGTGTGCTACTCTCTGGGGCGGCAAACTCGACCTTAACAGTGCCTTGCTATTTGGTGTCGGTTTTCTTTCTTCTTTCCTCATCGGGGGCTTAAGTGGCGTAATGGTAGCTTCGGTACCGTTTGATATTCACGTCCACGATACTTACTTTATCGTCGCTCACTTCCACTATGTTTTGTTTGGTGGTTCGGTATTTGGCTTATTTGCCGCAGTATATCACTGGTTTCCCAAGATGACTGGACGTATGGTCAATGAAACCTGGGGTCGTCTTCATTTTGCGATGACTTTTATTGGTTTTAATATTACCTTTTTACCCATGCACCAGTTGGGCTTGCAGGGAATGAACCGCCGTATTGCCCTTTACGATCCCCAGTTCCAAACTTTAAACATGGTTTGTACTATTGGCTCGTATATTTTGGCTCTTTCTACTTTTCCTTTTATTATTAACGTAGTTTGGAGTTTGCTTAAAGGCAAAAAAGCTAGCCGCAATCCCTGGCGTGCCTTAACTTTAGAATGGCAAACCAGTTCTCCTCCAATCATCGAAAACTTTGAAGAAGAACCAGTATTGTGGGCTGGACCTTATGAATATGGTATCGATGAAGAAAGTATCGACGGTGACGAAGATTTAGACGAGATGCTAGCAGCAGTAAGTTCCGAAGGGCAGTAAATTTGGTAGGGACGACTAATTACAAATAAAGTGTCCCTACAAAAAATTTCTATAGTTAATTAGCAATAGTTTTTATGCAAGGTTCAGCTTTAGACAATCAATCTCAAATCGCGATCGATTCTCATCAGGAAGCAGCGGGTCATCACGGACATCCAGACCATAGAATGTTTGGTATTTATGTTTTTTTGGTATCCGACAGCATGACTTTTCTCGGCTTTTTCGCTGCGCTATTAATTTATCGCGCTACGATGCCCGTCTGGCCTCCAGAAGGAATGCCCGAGTTGGAACTTTTAGTACCAATTATTAATACTTCAATTCTGGTAGCTAGTAGTTTTGTAATGCACCGAGGACAAACCGCACTTAAAAATAATGATGTTAAAGGTTTACAGGTGTGGTTCGGACTAACGGCGTTAATGGGTGCTATTTTTTTGGGGGGACAAGCTTTTGAATACTTCAATGCTGAGTTTGGCTTGACAACCAACCTATTTGCCAGTTGTTTTTATGTGTTAACTGGATTTCACGGTCTGCACGTTACGGTAGGGGTATTGTTAATCTTATCCGTGCTGTGGCGATCGCGCCAAGAAGGTCACTATTCTAGTAGCGATCATTTTGGTGTAGAAGCCGCTGAGATTTACTGGCACTTTGTTGATGTAATTTGGTTGGTACTGTTTGTGTTGGTATATTTAATTAACTAAACAGATAAATATTTACGTATAGTATTTCGATACGGTTGTTTTATTAGAAAATGACCGTATTTTTTATTAGTAACGGTTTTCTATTAAAAACCGCAACTGGCGATCGCCAGTTGCGGTTGACACATGACTATATAAGTTAAAGCTTATTTAAAAATCTTAGTTCTGTAATAGTCAAACGATTATACTTTAGGTTCGACTCTTCCGTAGAAAATACCGCGAACTTTAACTTCTTCTGGTTCTTCTGCACCCAAGTCGGTAGCAGAAGGCTGCTCGCTTTCAAAAACGCCAGCAATCTCACCAGTTTCGGTATCTACTTTGGTAACGTTAAGAGACATACGACCTTTACGAGATACAAACTCTTTGACGTTAGCCCGAGTAAACTCTTCATCGTCGGCTCTTGCAGGTAGAGCTACGGCATTATCATAACCACTAGCCAAACTGCGTCCTTTAGGATCGAGAAAAACTTGACCGCGATAGGAAGGAACACTAAATTCTCCTTCAAAATCAGTAGAAGAGTCGATCGAACTAGAACCAGATTTAGAAGTAGCTACTAGCTCTTTAATTGTAAACAGAAAAGGTACTTCTTCACCTCCAGGAAGCTGAACGGTAGCAGCTTGGAAATCAATGCCGTCAAGTTCGGTAAAAGTCAAACTTCCGTCTTCGTTCGATTCAACCGTACCGCGAACCTGGTCTAGAGTAGAAGTATATCTAGTTAATAACTTACCTTGAATATACCCGGCTTCTTGTCTTCTGTTTCCTTCTTCCTTAACAAAATATTCTTTAGGTTCTAAACATAAATCGCGTAAGGTATAAGTTCGATCTGGATCGATAGCGATCGAACCGCGACTGCTATCTGGCAGTTGCAGACAGGTATTAGCAATTCCAGTATTTAAAATGTCATCGTATGTTAGTTCGCTTCTGTTAATATTTTTAGGGTTTTCGCCACAGGCTGTAAGCAAACCCAAACAAACTGCTAGAAAAGCAGCAATTATAGTACGATACCGCATGGTTAACCTCGTTTTGTCAATTCTCGATCTAAACATTAAGTACAAATGTAGTAATAGGCTAATATGTAAAATTTAGCCATTTTTATAGATGCTATCTACTGTACCAAATAAGCACTACCCATAATGCAATTTCATACCGATTGACAAAGCGAATCTCGATAACTGCAATTGTGTATCGAAACTCAATAACATAGAGTTAAACTGCAAAAAAGTAGATCTTTAATAAGCGATCTTGGACGCATGAATCAAAACCAAACTACAAGTGCCAGCAATTCCGATTCTATATTGCAAAAAACTACCAACGATATCTGGGCTTTGGCAGAAGAACATCGACAGGATACTCTGTTTCTTTTATTTTTATTACGCAATTTGGAAGCAATTCATCGTCAAATTCGCACTGAGATTTTTGAACCATCCCTACCAGAAACTCGAAATGCTCTCTATCAATTGGTCAAAGACATTGAAGAACAAGGAGGATGGCCTTACATAGAGAGAATGAAACTACGCGATTTACTAATAAAAATCGAACAAATCTCTCCAAATGAACCAGAAGTTGTGGGCGATACACAATCATCGACGGCAAATTAATTTAATTGTAGGTATTTTGAAAATTTTCAAGGGTTCTCGTACCTTGCGATATCACTTGCGATAACAATTGGCAAAGCTTTGAGAAACAGTTAATCTGAAGTGGTTATTGTAAACAATTTATATTTGAGATTATGGCTTTTACTGTCAATCCGATTAAATTTGGTACCGATGGCTGGCGTGGCGTAATTGCTGCTGATTTTACCTTTGAACGAGTAGCTATGTTGGCTCCTCTGGCAGCTAAAGTTTTAGCCGACAACTACAGTAACGTAGCAAGCGTTCGCGAAGCGTACCCTTCGGGTAATCGCACCGTTATTGTAGGTTACGATCGCCGTTTTATGGCTGAAGATTTTGCCAAAGTAGCAGCAGAAGCAATAACAGAAGCTGGTTTCGACGTTTTACTATCCAAATCTTACGCTCCTACCCCCGCTTTTAGCTGGGCGGCAAAAAGCCGTAATGCTTTGGGAGCAGTTGTCATGACTGCCTCGCACAACCCCGCAGCTTATTTGGGCTTAAAAGTAAAAAGTGCCTATGGTGGTTCGGTGTCGCCAGAAGTTACCAAACAAATCGAAGCGGTTTTGGATAAACCACTGTCTGCAAGTAAAGCGCCTGGAAAAATAGAATATTTCGACCCCTGGGAGAGTTACTGTCAGGAATTACGCTCTAAAGTCGATATTGCTGGCATCAATTCTGCAATTTCTGCGGAAAAAGTTAAAGTATTTGCCGATGTAATGCACGGAGCGGCAGCTACAGGATTAGAACGTCTTTTAGGATGCCCCATTGAAGAAATTAACAGCGATCGCGATCCCTTGTTTGGCGGTAGTGCGCCCGAACCCTTACCTAAAAACTTGCCCGATATACTTAGCACGATTAAAGCTGAGGCTAAAAAAGAATCAGATACTGTTAGAGTAGGCTTAGTTTTTGATGGCGACAGCGATCGCATTGCGGCAGTTGATGGAGCAGGAAATTTCCTTAGCTCGCAAATTTTGATTCCCATCTTAATCGAACATTTAGTAGAGCGTAAAAGATTTAAGGGAGAAATTGTTAAAACTGTCAGTGGTTCGGATCTAATTCCTTTGTTGGCTAAATCTTATAACCGCTCGGTCTATGAAACTCCTATCGGTTACAAATATATTGCCGAAAGAATGCTAGAAGCTGAAGTAACTATTGGCGGTGAAGAATCGGGCGGTATTGGTTATGGTACCCATATTCCCGAACGAGATGCTCTATTATCGGCTTTATATGTTTTAGAGGCAGTAGTACAGTCGGGAGAAAGTTTAGAGCAAATCTATAGTCGTCTATGTGACAAAGTTAATTTTAAAGCCGAATACGATCGCATCGATTTGCCTTTGGCAAATATGGATGTCAGAGCTAAATTACTCGAACGCTTACAAAATAATGCCCCAACTGAGGTTGCTGGTAAAAAAGTACGAGACTGTCTGGATGTAGATGGCTATAAATTTAGACTGGATGAAAACACCTGGTTGTTGATTCGCTTTAGCGGTACCGAACCAGTATTGCGTCTCTATTGTCAAGCTTCCTCAATGTCAGAAGTCCAGCGCGTTTTAGAATGGGCTAAGGAGTGGGCAAACTCTTAAGCAAACCATCGCCTGCGAAGTCTATTTAACTTCCTTCAAAATTTTTTATGTTGAATATCGAATGAGAAAATTAGTTGTAGCTACTGGCAATCCTGGCAAACTGCATGAAATGCAAGAATATCTAACGGGATTAGATTGGCAATTAGAATTAAAACCAAAATCTATAGATATTGCTGAAACTGGAGCTACTTTTAGCGAAAATGCTCGTCTTAAAGCCTGCGGAGTCGCCAAAGCTACAAACCAATGGGCGATCGCTGATGATTCTGGTTTGGCAGTAGATGCCCTCGACGGCGCACCTGGGATTTATTCAGCACGTTATGGCAATAGCGATACAGAAAAAATTACTAGATTGCTAAAAGAACTAGGAAACAATCTCAACCGTAAAGCTCAGTTTATTTGCGCTATTGCGATCGCTCGTCCCGATGGTTCGATCGCATTAGAAACAGAAGGCATCTGTCAGGGAGAAATTATCGACTCTCCTCGCGGTAACGGTGGTTTTGGTTACGATCCCATTTTTTTTGTTCCCCAACAGCAACAAACCTTTGCTGAGATGCCTTCTGAAACTAAAAATCGCGTAAGTCATCGGGGTATTGCTTTTGGGCAATTATTACCCAAATTTAAAGAGTTATAATTTCGCCCTATCCGTCTAAGTAATTAGAGAAACAATAATACCGCCAGCTAGCCAGATATAAGAAAGAATTGCCAGATAAAAAAGAACTTGTTCGACGATGCCCTTATTGCCTCCGTGGTGATGATGTTGATGCTGCTGTTGCTTATCACCACCGAAACGCAACCAGGTTAAAATCCCCGTTATCACTAAGAAAATAAGATTGAGCCAAAAAGTATAGTCAATAGCAAAACGCTCTGTCTGCGCCGCGCTTTGTCCGCCACTATTTTGCGGTAATAAGCCAAACAAAGCAAATCCGTAGTGCATGATAATCGCCGTCGCTATCAATGCTGCTAAAAAGACACCGAGAATATATAATGCTAGCTTCCAGCCATAATATTTAGCATTAACGCGAATTACTGGAAAAACTACCAGATCGCTAAAAATAAATGCCATTACCCCTGCAAAACTGACCCCGTTGCTATAGAGAATAGAGGCTAAGGGAATATTACCCATCGAACCGATAAAGGTAAAAAAAGCAGCTACAGGACCAACAATAGTATGTTCTAAAATTGCGAAAAAACCTGGGTTACTATTTTGTCCCGAACCGATAAATAAAGTTTGAAAAAAAGCGGTAGGAACAAAAGCGGCAATAACTCCCGCAATAGTAAAGCCAAAAGTAACATCTTTCCACACCATACCCCATTCCATAAAGTAATGACGTGCTACTTGCTTCCATGCTTGCTTGCTGGTAATTCTCTCTTTCCAGTCGGGAATATCTTTATCATTCTTCTCTTTTCCTTCTTCGTCGTTTAACTTTCTGCGAACTTTTCTAATTAATTCTTTAGGACGAGTAAAACGCACAATTTGCCAAGTCAGAATAATTAGTATCAAACCACCTAAATATTCACCAACTACAAATTGCCAGCCAAGAAAAATAGCAATAATAAAGCCTAATTCGATTACTAAATTAGTCGAAGCTAACAGAAAAGCCAAAGCAGGAACGAACCCCGCACCTTTTTTAAATAAAGACTTGGTAGTAGCTAATGCCGCAAAGCTACAGGAACTAGAGATAAAACCAAAGAACGTACCTAAAGCAATACTTTTTTTACCCGCTTCTCCCATCGTCTGTTTCATGCGTTCGCGAGTGACAAAAACTTGAATTGCGCTACTGACAATATAGCCGAGAATAAACGCCCACAACGCTTTCCAGAAAAAGCTTAGAGAAGTTAGAACTGCTTCGCTGTAAGTACTTAAAAATCCGCTATCGTTCATTAGAAATAACTAATTCGATTGTGATTATCTATCAAAACCAACATAAACTCTATAGCTAACTATAGAGTCAAGGGAATGTCTAACTATTGCCCAAATCTTTGTCAATCTTTACCAAAGCTCTAGGAAATAGTTACACAAAAACAGTGAAAGCCTTAATATGAATTTCGCTGCGAACAAAAATGTTGCTTAACTAACCACCATTTATTTGCGTAAATTTCTAGCTTTTTTATTTATTTGCAACCACATTGCAATTCCCGTAATAGCTAAAAACAAAACTCCAAAAGCATTTAACAAAGGATAAACAAATTCTAAATTTATGCTGCCGAACTTGCCTCTATGTAATTCTAAAAGCCAGAGAAAGTCGTCACTTTTACCCGTAATTACTGCTATTTGAAATAGCGAGCCAGTAATTGCCGTCAAAAATATTGGCACAAACATAAGTGGAGCCAATATGTAGTGAAAATGGCGCAAACGAGCTTTATTAATTGCCATGAAAAATAATTTATTTATACAAAATTTACGATTTTTTCTTACGCTTGTTCTGCTATTTATGCAGCCATTTTTTTAATCCGATTAGTAAAAAAGGACTAGCGATTAATAAAGTAAAGATAGACTCTCCAAATCCTGTAACTAAAGTTGCAGCGTCTAAATTTGATGTTTCTGTAGACGTTAAAGATTCTGTTTTTCTTTCTGTGTCGAGCTTAGTTTCTGGAGTTTCTAAAACCTGTTTTTCGGATGCAGAATTTGAGCCAGGTGTAACAGTTTGAGAATCGTTGGAATTATGTTTAATATCGTCGTGTTGAGCTTCAGTAGGCGACTGTTTGGTTTTTTCTGTTGGACTGGATTGTTGATGATTGACTCCATTGTGAGCAATTAAAGACTGAAAACTCATTTTTTAACCTCGAATTGAAAACTACTAAAAGCCATTTTAGGTAAGTGGAATTAGTTTAGTGATGCAGAATGCAAAGATACACTAGAAATTAGAGGACAAACTTCTTGAGGCTTTGATTCGGGACTGGGGTTATTTGTCCAAGCACTGCGATATTCTTCTAATTCGGCTTTAAACAAAGTCATTTGCTTTATTTGAATTTCTAACTGCTTTATTTTGTTATTTAATAAGCTTTGTACTAAGCTACAGGGTTTTTCTCCTCTATCTCTTACATCTAAAATTTGCTTGATTTCTTCAAGAGTAAACCCCAGAGTTTGAGCTTTTTTAATAAATTCTACTTGTTGACTGGCATCATGACTGTAGTAACGATATCCATTGTCCCCTCTTTGCACTGGTTGTAGAAGTCCTAAATCGCTGTAGTAACGAAGGGTTCCCACTGCTAAACCCGTCTGCTTGGCTAGTTCGCCAATTTTCAGAAAAGTTGCTTCGTTCATGATTACTTTAGTATTTTCTTCTACCATCATTTTAAACTAAACCCTCAAGTTTACTTGAGAGTATAAGTAGTGTAATAAACATTAATCTGTTGGAACAAAAACTTCGAGATTTACTTCGATCGAATAAGTTTTATCTCAGGCTTGGCAAGAATTACGAGTTTAAAAAGCAAAAGAATAACCAGCTACCAAACGTAACTCATTTGTTTCGCCCTCTTCCCCTGCGATGTCACCCAAGATGCCAAAATCGAGAACACTTTGATAGCCTATCTGTTGGCGTAAACCCACTCCTAATGTAACTACTGCACCATCGTCTTCTGCTTCGCTACCTCTTACTCCTGCTTGCGCTAAAAAAGTACGGGTAAAATTTGTCGAATAGCCTATGGGTCGGGAATAACCCAAAATTACTCCAGGAACAAAAGAGCGATCGCCATCTTCAGTAGCGGTAGCAAGATTAGCATCTAAATTGAGATGGAGGCGATTATACTGTCCTACAGTTTTGCTGGCAATTCCTCGCAGGCGAAAATCTACACCTTCTGAATCATTTCCTGTGGGAAAAGCTGCATCACCCCGCAGGGCAAAAGCAGGAGTATTATTGTATTCGCGGTTGAAGTTATGTAACACTCCTACAGATAGATCGCCAATACTAAATTCTGTCTCATCACTATCTTCTTCAATACTAGGATCGATCCCAATATTAAGATGGGTATTGGGCGCAAAACCGTAGAGATACTCGATTTCAAATTCACCTCCTACAGATTCACCTTCAGGAATAGTCAAAGCTGCACCCAAATCTAAAGCCTGTTCGCGAAAACCAATGGAGTCGGCATCATCAAAATCGAGAGGGCGATTGGCATCAAGATTATTGTGATCCACTGCCAGAGAGCGATCTGCTACAGACATGGTAGCAGCGATCGCACCTAGCAAGACTAAGAAAGAAAATTCTATTCTAGGCATTAAAGTCAAATTGTTTGGTAATTAATTTTGGGTTGAGTCTTTAGCAGGAGTCATTTGATGCTGCATCATCTGGGAATCATCTTGCCCGTGATTCATCTGGTGATTCATCTCAGAATTATCTTCATGATTCATTTGATGGTTCATCATCTCAGGAGTTTCTTGCCCGTGATTCATCTGGTGGTTCATCTCAGAATTATCTTCATGGTTCATCATCTCAGGGGTTTCTTGCCCGTGATTCATCTGATGTTCAAAACCTTTAATATCTCCCATCCAGCCCATTCCAGGCATCCCTGCCATAAAACGATGGTCGTGTAGTTTATTGTTACCGTAGGTTTTGCCAGCTTCCATGCCTTCGTGATTGGCAGCCATTACTAGCCAAATCGCTCGTTGAATTTGTTCTTCTTGCTGTTTCTCGCTCATCCATTCCGAAGCTAAGACATCGTTTACCATGTCGTGCAGCATATGGAGATTGTCGAAAGTATTGGCAATTTCGGGAAAACGTTGGGCAAAACGCGGACTAACCTCGGCAAACATAGGCATAAAAAGGCGATCTGTGCGATATAGTTCTACCTGGTGATACTGTTTGCCCATTGATTTATAGGCTTGTTGTTGTTCCTTTAAAGTTTTGCCATATAGCAAGTCATACATCGAGCCTTGCAACCAGTGATAACCCCAAAATAACCCGTTAACTTTAGGATATTGTTCGCGAAATTCTTTGGAGTAAGGTTGAGAATCGAGATAACCCATATTCATCGGCAACCCCGTAATGGCATAAGGTACGTTGTCGAGATAAAACTGATAGAGTGCTTCGATCTCCGCCTCTTTTTCTATATCGGTCATTTCCGTATTTGCCAACACATCCACTGTTTGAAAGTGAAGAATATGCGCCCAGTCAAATACCTGTTCTAGTACGCCATATTTGCGACCGAAAGTAGGAGAAATATTTGCTTCATCGGGCATAAAGGGAGGAGGATTTTTGAGAACGCCATCTATCTTCTCAAAGGTTTTAGTCTCTAATTCTTGGGCTTTACCAGTTACCAAATCTTCATAAGCAAAAGCATGACCAACAGCCACCGCATTTAAATCTAAAGCCAGAGGACGAACATTGTAAATATCATCGTTATACTTGCCCCGCTTGCGATAAATGTGGTTTTTGTCCTTATTATTCATCCATTTGGGTAGATTGCTTGGTAGGGGTGGCAAATTCCTAACCGATCGTGTCGGCATTTGCATATTGTGATGTTCGTGAGATGATTGTGCTACTGCTGGCAACAAACCCGTAGCTAAAAAAGATAGTGCGATCGCACTACTAGCAATTTTATTGAGGAAATAACTAGGCATATACAGAAGTAAACCAACTATTTTTTAGAGTTTTAAAACAGATCGTAGAGAATTCTCCAGCAAAACTAGAGATTAAAGATCGAGCAAAGCGATCGCATTGTTACTGGCGATCGCTTCTAATCATAACGATAATTTTAGGTATTTAATTATTTGCATCCTGCAAGCGAACAATAGCGTTTGGTTCGACTTCTTTGTGTTTTACCGATTCTGCTTCTCCCGTAGTGGTAGAAAAAATAAGTACGGCACCCATAATTGCCATAATCGCATTTTCAGCAAAGCTAACAATGCCCAATGGCGTTCTCGAACCTCCACCGACACAGGCACAGTTAAGGTCTAACTTATCGATATAGACTGCTTTAAATACCGAAATTCCGCCACTAACACCAATTGCTAGAGAAGCTATTCCCGTTACCAAGGGTGCTACGCCTGATAAAAAGCCCAGTCCAATCGCCAGTTCGGCAAAAGGATATACTTTGGCATAGGGTCTGATTCTTTTGGTAATTAAATCGTATTTCTCAAACCCTTGGGCAAAAGATTCGATATCCATTAGTTTGAGAGATGCTAGCAGGGAAAGAGAGTAACCCATAAACCCCGTTATGCCCATCGTAGTAGCTAAAGCCAACAGTCCTGCGGTAGAAAATACGGCAATAACGGGAACGTAGGAAGTTTCTTCTTCATCACTTTCTACTTCTACATCTAATTTGTCAGCCAAGTCTGTATAACCGCCAATTCTCTCCTCACCAAAAAATATCTGCGGTGTGGTCTTTACATTGTGTTTGGCTTTAAACGAATCTATTTCTTCACGAGATCGCAGTTTGTGGTCTTCAAATTCAATTTCTTTATCTTGAAGTAAATTAACTGCTTTTACTCCCCAGGGACATTCGTGTTCGGGGGTCAACATTCGATATAGTCTAACTTTTTGCGCGTTTAAAGTATCTAAATTAGCCATAGCTTTACTTAGAACGGTTTTGATTGGTGATAAATATAGTTTAGAGTCTATAGTTGACTATAGAGTCAAGCGTTTTGTCGGACTAAATTTACTAAGATATTTGAAGTTATTACTACTAACGCACTAAAACAAGACAGAAACATCGTATTTATGAAATATAGTATCTGAAGTCACAATAGTTAGATTTTCAATGATTGCCTGTGTAATAATCATGCGATCGAAAGGATCTTTGTGATGTAGTGGAAGAGAGCCAGCATCAATTGCATGAATCGGCTTAATATCTATAATTTTGATATTATCTTGAGGACATTCTCTTTCTACTAATTTATTAAGAGGTTGAGGTATAGTTAGTTTACCATTGCTAACTTTGATACTTAGTTTCCAAAGAGTCACTACTGATAAGGGCATCTAGCTGTTGTTGGCTGAGTTTTTGAGTATCGCCTAACCACCATAACCAGCAACAAGTATCTAACAACAACCTCATTTATTCTTCCCCGTAAAATAATCCCATCATTTCTTTATCTAATTCATTAAAGTCATCACTGATATAAATTTGATTAGTCAGCCTTCCTGGTACACGTAGCGTCAGCCATGCCGTAGGCTTTTCGCTTTCGTCTTTAGATGGATGATAAGGAACAAGCTTGGCAACGGGTACACCACGATTGGCAATAGTAAATTCTTCTCCTAAAGCCACTCGTGACAATAGTTTTGATAGTTGAGTTTTAGCCTCATGAATGTTAATTGGTTCGTTCATAAAACATTAAACTAAGTTTGTAAACTAAGTTTAACATCAGCGACATAATTGGTATTTGCTTAAGCTTCGATCGCTAAATTGCCCATCATGCCTAAATCTTCGTGGTCGAGAACGTGACAGTGATATACAGTTTTACCCGCAAAATCATTAAAAGGTATGCGGATACGGACGGTTTCGCCTCTTTTAACCAGTACTGTATCTCGCCAGGCAAGTAATGATTCGGGTTTGCCGTTGCGACTGATAACTTGAAAAGCATTACCGTGAATGTGAAAGGGATGATCCATTACTCCTGTATTAGCAATTTCCCAATCTTCGATGGTATTAAGTTTGACTTGAGTATCGGTGCGATCGCGCTCGTATGGCTTACCATTAATTAGAAATGCCATGCCTACAGTGGGATTCATGCCATGATTGAGTTCAAAGCGTCTTAATACCTCTGGTTCTGGTAATTTAGCAATGGAATTAAGTTTAGTAGGTAGAGTAGTTGAAATTAAAGACTTGTAGTCGATTGTTGCCAGAGCGATCGGTTCGTCGGAATCGTTATTACCCATCATACCGCCGCCCATCATACCACCACCCATCATGCCCATACTGCCGCGATCGTAAGGTAGATTAAGCAAGCGATATTGTCCTGGTTTGTCTCCTTTTACTAAAACTTCGGCTCTTTGTCCTGGTGTGAGTAGTAATTCACTAAGTTCTACTGGCTTATTTAATGCACCCCCATCAGTAGCAATTTGATAAAAAGAATGTTTTTCTAATGCCAGCCGATAAAAACGGGAGGGAGAAGCATTAAGAATTCGCAACCGTAGCAATCTTTTGGCTGATGATGAAATAGTAGGCTCGATCGAGCCATTAACTATAATGATGTCGCCTTCTCTACCTGACATCAAAGACATGTGCATCGATCCCATCAAACTGCCATCATTGTCTAATGCAAAGTCTTGCAGGACTAAGAACTCTTCTTGTGCGGCTTTTATTTCGGGAATGTTGTCTAGTTCGCCACGCACGACAAATAAACCTGCCAACCCACCAAATAGCTGTTCGGCTACCAAACCATGTAAATGAGGATGATACCAAAAGGTTCCTGCTGGATGATTGGCAGGAATTTGAAACTCGTAAGTATGTTTATTACCTGGTTCTATTTTTAAAAAGACATTATCTGCATTACCCGTAATGGGAATGTGCAACCCGTGAAAGTGAATATTAGTTGGTTGAGTCAGATTATTAGTAAAGTGAATGCGAACTTTGTCTCCTGGTTTAGCTTCCAAACGGGGTGCGGGAACTTGCCCATTATAAGCCAACAAATATGCTTGCTTTCCATTTAAATCGATGGGATATTCCCTGGCTTCCAGGTTTAGTTCCAAGAGTCCGTTACTGCTTTGATACACTGGTGGCAGACTGTCTGAGGCTTGTGAGATTGAACTATTAGAAGTTCCTCTTAACAACCAGTTGCTCAACCAAGCTGTTCCCGCACCAGCAACACCTAAAATAACGAACCGACGGCGATCTATATTAACCATATCAATAAGATTGATATTCTTTAAATACTTGCACTTCACCCCTTTCGTTAAACGACAGTACTTGAAAGGGTTGTTTTTTATCTCCTGCTTCCATTCCTGGTGTTCCCAAAGGCATTCCAGGTACGGCTAAACCTACTGCATCGGGTTGGGCAGCGAGAAAACGTTTGATGTCGTCAGCAGGAATATGTCCCTCCATCACATAGCCGTCGATAATAGTCGTATGACATGAAGCTAGCTGGGGAGGTACGCCGTATTTTTGCTTAATAGCTTCCATGTCTTCAGTTTTGATATCTTTAACTTTAAAATCGTGTTTTTGGGCATGTTCGACCCATATTCCGCAGCAACCACAGTTAGGGCTACGATATACGGTCATATCTAATGTTCCCCGATAATCTGATACTGTTTCTCGATCCCAAACGTTGACGCGATCGCCTGTATTGCTATTGGCATTACTTTCAGCAGAAAAATAACCCGTTCCCAAGGTTGCTATTAAAGCAATTCCTAATATTGTTAATAGCGATCGCTTTTTCCAAAGTTTTGACATATTATTTGCTCTCTAAGTAATTTTTTACCAAATTAAATGTCTATCTTAAACTCTATAGCCAACTAGAGAGTCAACCGAGCGATCGAATATCTGTAATATATACTTGAGTCTAAAAACACTCTGGCGATCGCCCAACAATTCTCAATCGATATTTTTTCGACTTATGAAAGTAGAAGTCGTTCCCCATAACCCTCAATGGAAAAATGCTTTTAAAGTTGAGTCAAAGCAGATAGCTAAAGCTATTGGTGAAAACATTATTACCATTCACCATATTGGCAGCACCGCTATTTCTACAATTTACGCCAAACCGATTATCGATTTTTTGGTAGAAGTTAGCGATCTTGCTTTAGTAGATGAACGTAATACGGAAATGGAAGCGTTGGGATATGAAGCGATGGGAGAATTTGGTATAAAAAATCGTCGCTATTTCCGCAAGCATAATTTATTGGGCATTAGAACCCATCATGTTCATATTTTTGAAGTAAACTCGCCAGAAGTAAAGCGACATTTAGCATTTCGAGATTATCTTATCGCCTATCCTCAAGTTGCTTGGGAATACAGCGCTCTCAAGCGTAAACTAGCCCAAAAATATCCTGAAGACATAGAAGGATATATGGATGGCAAAGATAGATTTATTAAAGATATCGAAAAAAAGGCAGTTAAATGGTATGGCGATCGCTAAACTAAATAATTAACTTTCAATTTCTTTAGCTAACAGTTGCCACTCAGTTAATATCTGTTGGGAAATTTTTAAAGACAAATCGCGATCGCTTTGGAGAGTAATGACTAATTTTAAACTGCCTTTTTGGGGAAACTGCGATATTATCTCGGTTACGTCGTATTGACCGACATTGTTAGCGGGAGCAGAATTAGCATAAGCATCGGTTGCCGTTAAAACTTTACCTTCAGAAGTAATAATTTCTAGCGATCGCGGATGAGCGAATTTTACCAACCCAGGAAAGCCAACCAAACGTAAATAATATTTAGTTGCTGCCTGTTTGTCGGGAAACAAGACTACTTGCCAAGCATTACCCTGTTTGTCTTTCAGCGAATCTTGGGCGTGATAGCGCAATACTCCAGGCGTTTCGTGGTGTTGTCTCAAGACTGCGTTTGCTGGCAGACAAAACATTGAAGCAGTAACAGAAATTAATAACGCCAGTCCAATTGCAAGAAAAACTTTTTTGAGTCGAACCAAACAAAATTTAATTGCTTTCAATAAATACACCGACATAAATTACGGTCATTTTGATAATAAAAAAAGGTACGATTTGCACCTTTAATTAAAAATATAGCAATCCCAAATGATTCATGAGAAAATTTATCTTGCCTCTTGCGTCTTGCTTCTTGGCTCTTGCCTTTTTCTATTGTTTAGACTTAACGACAATATGGCGATCGCCATCGATATCGATCCAGCCTTTATCTAAAATTTCGCCTAAAACTCTGGTAATAGTTACTCTAGTAGTACAGATAATATCTGCTAAATTTTGATGGGTAAAACGAATTTGGATGCGCGTACCTTCAGCTACAGCTTGTCCTATTTCTTGTTTGAGAAGACATAATAATTCCCACAAACGATCTTCTACTTTTCTCAAACCAACGATCGCCAGCAACTCCTCAGATTTAATCAGGCGATCGCTTAACTGAGCTAATAACTGACGGGACAAAAGAGGGTTTTTTCCGATCTCTTGGGGTGTGTAATATCGAACATAGACATTGCTAAGCGCAACAGCACGATAGATCTGGTTCTCGTATCCCAAGCTACTGAAAGCTGAATTAACAGTTGCCCATCCCAAAATTACTTCTTTACCTCTGTGGCTAATTCTACTCAATTGAACTACGCCGCGATAAACTTGCCAAATTCCAGTATCTGAAAGAGGTACTTCCTCACCCTTCTCGTATAGCTGGAGGAGCAGATCTTGTTTTTTAGCTTTGAAATAACGATCTGAGACAAGTTTCTCTGATAGAAGCATGATAGTTGTGTTGTTTCGCAGTTACCTCTATCAATCGAGCTTAAGTAATCAAGGTAAACAAAACTCAATCTTTTGGTTAAGCTTTGGATATCTTAGAATGCCGATAGTATTTTCGTTTAATAGTTAGCAAAAATTTCATCCAAACTCTAGCGGGGCGATCGTAGAAAGTAAAAATATCACCATAAGCTAAGTTAGCATCTTGATGATGCAGCCAATGTTGTTCGGGAGTAGTAATAAACAACAGTTTACAGGCTATGGCGATCGCTTTAGGGGTTTGCCAATTAATAATTGAAACGTGTCGCCAAATTACGTGTAGCTCACCTAAAATTATTCCTAATAACGAACCAATTGGAGATATTTGCCAGCTAAAAGGAAGAAAAACAAAATAAGGTAACGCGCCTAAAAAACCATCTATAAGCACTAATGGGTTTTTGGTTAATACCGCATAATGAATAAAGCTACGATTTTTGCCATGATGAACAATACTATGAAATTTGCCAAAAACGTGTTCGGGAACGTGGTACAAAAAGGTCGATAAAAAGTCTCCTATTAATAATATTGATAGAGCAACAGAAAAAGTTTTAAGTAAAATCACAGCTAACACCTCAAATACAGACGCTAGCTTAGTCACTTCAAGTTAAGACCTATTTAAAAGCAATTTAAATTATTATTACTATTAAGTTAAATTGCCGCAGTTCCAGTTTCTTTAGTTCTAATTCTAATAATTTCGGCAACTGGAGAAACAAAAATTTTACCATCTCCAATAGCACCAGTACGCCCTGCCGAAGAAATTTCTCGCACGACTAAATCTACTTGTTCGTCTTCTACTACTACTTCTATTTTAATTTTAGTAATAAATTCAGACTGATATTCTTGACCTCGGTAACGAGTTGTCAGTCCTTTCTGACGACCAAAACTTTTGACTTCAGACATAGTCATACCGATAACTCCCGCACTAACTAAAGCTAGTTTAACGTCGTCAAGTTTATGTGAATGAATTATTGCCGCTACTTTTTTCAATTGCCTTTTCCTTATATATTATTGCTGTTATTCTCTTACCAAAGTTTATTAAAATAATAATAAAATTCGATTATATGTATTAATTATTTAACTTTTCTATTTTTTAGCCTATAGTGTTTTTTAGTTTTGTATTTTTAAATATTAACAATGCCGCAAGAAATCGAACGTAAATTTTTAGTTAAAGGGAATGATTGGCGTAAGCTATCTGAAGGAGTTCCATATTCTCAAGGCTATATTTCTACTACGGGCAAACAAACCGTTAGAGTTAGAACTGTTGGCGATCGCGGCTTTATAACTATTAAAGGACCTCGTGAGGGGATTTCGAGAGCCGAGTTTGAATATTCCATCCCCTATCAAGATGCAATTGAAATTCTTGATACTTTGTGCGATCGCCCGTTAATTAAAAAAACTAGATATAAAATACCTGTAGATGATGTTGTCTGGGAAGTAGATGAATTTGCTGGCGAAAATGAAGGGTTGGTTATTGCTGAAGTAGAACTGCTAGACGAACAACAAACTATAGACTTACCAGACTGGATCGATCGCGAAGTAGACGACCCTAAATACTTTAATGCAAATTTAGCCAAACATCCCTATAGTCAATGGCAAGAAAAACAGAACATAATGTAAATATGTATGCGACTTGAAACGTTGCACCGATAAGTTAAAAAATATTAGATAAATCTAATACAAAGTCAGGTAAAATATCTTCACCAGATAAAGTCTGAGGCGAATTTAATAACTCTACATCTTGCTCTAAGCGATAGATTTCTACCTGTTTGGCTTCAGGATTAATCAACCAACTTAGCCTAACTCCATTAGCGAGATACTCACTCATTTTTGCTTGCGTATTAACTAAATAATCGCTAGGAGACATTAATTCTAATGCAAAATCAGGTGCGAGAGGAATAAACTTTTGTTTTTGTTCTGAGGTAAGACTATTCCAGCGTTCTCGTTCAATCCAAGAAACATCGGGAGAACGATTGGCACCGTTGGGTAGTTTGTAACCTGTTGACGAATCAAACACCTCTCCTAACTTAGTTCGTTCGTTCCAAACAATGAATTTGGCAATTAATTTAGCGTTTCGTTTTCCTGTTTCTCCGCCAGGAGGTGACATGACAATAATTTCTCCATCGGCATTACGTTCAAATTTGGTATCGGGATTATGAATACACAGTTGATAGAACTGTTCCTCGCTAATGTCGATGATGGAGTTGAAGTTAACTGTAATCGCAGTCATGGGATTTATTCCCCAAAAACTATTTATTTGTATTTTAAAAGATCGAAGCAAGATCTATTCTCTTAGCAGATTCTACGGAAGTCTACAGGTAGGTTTGGAAATTAAGATTGTGGAGACACTGCATTTTTAGTCTCTACAGATTATGGAACATGGAATTGTACACAAACTTACACCAGAACAAGAAGAACTGGAAAAGAAAAAGCTAGAACTAGCAACATTAGAAACAGAACTAGCCGAAAAAGAGTTAAATCTGGCGACTTTTCAAGCAGAATTAAATGCTTTTGAACAAGAATATATGCGAGTTATTGGCGTTCGCTATAAAGAACTAGAACGCATCAAAGCTCAAATTAATAAATATATGGCACTTATAGAAAAGTTCCCCATTGTTGGGAAATTTAGGAGGCAACCATTTTCATGCTTAAATCCAACCAGCTAGAACGAGTAATAGGCGCACTGCTAGATATATAATCAACTCCTGTTTCAGCAACGTCGCGGATATTATCTAAAGTAATGTTACCCGAAGCTTCGCTCTTAACGCGATCGCTTTTCTGTTTAATTAATCTTACTGACTGTTGCATCATCTCTACAGTCATATTGTCCAGCATAATCAAATCCGCACCGTGTTCTAAGGCTTCTTCTACCTGCGCTAGAGTTTCGGTTTCTACTTCAATTTTTAAAGAATAAGGGACGCGAGGACGAATTTGGGCGATCGCTTGGGCTATTCCTCCTGCGGCAACGATATGATTATCCTTAATCATTACGCCGTCATCCAAACCCATTCTCTGGTTGATTGCACCGCCTACCTGAGTAGCATATTTTTCTAATATTCTCAATCCTGGGGTAGTCTTACGAGTATCGGCTAGCTGTGTTGGTAAATCTTCAATTTCGGTAACGAATTTATTGGTTAAAGTAGCAATACCGCTTAAAGACATTGCTAAATTTATTGCTACTCTTTCCCCCATTAACAATCCAGCTAAAGAGCCTTCAATAATAGCCAACTTCTGCTGGCGATCGCAATACTGTCCTTCTGCGACTAAAGGTTTAAACTTAATATCTTTATCGAGTATCTGAAAAACTCTTGCTGCTATGGGTAATCCAGCAATGATACCCGCTTCTTTAGCAATCCAGTAAGCTTGCCGATTTTCATTGGAATTTAGCAAACTTTGGGTAGTGCGATCGCCCCGTCCAATATCTTCTCGCAGCCAATCTTCAAGAGTGCGATCGAGCAATAAAAATGATGGCAGTACCGCAGTAGAGTTTTTCATAAAAGTAGAAGACGTTTCGCGAAACGTCCGTACGAGTTAGTCCAAGCGACATCTTTCAGACTGACACTGCTGTTGTTCGCGTTCGGCAATGATAGTTGATAAATCTGGTCTGCCTGTCAATTTTAGCCGCCAATTAGCCCATATACCGTAAATCCAATCAGCAATCTTACCAATTATAGGCAGTTTGGTCGCAGCGTACACCCAACCAATCCCCAATTCTTCATAAACGCGCCGAAACACTTCTAGATCTCTAATAACCATACCGTCTGGTAAAACAGCATGTATTCTTCCCATTGCCGTAGCAAAATCGACACCTTCGTTAGCTTCTGGATCGTAGTCGAGATCGGCAATATCGACAAATTTAATAATCCCTCTCCCTGCATCGCGTTGGCGTAAAAAATTAACCTCACGCATACACAACGGACATTGACCGTCATATAAAAGTTTAATTTTCCATTGTGGATTAGAAATATCTTTTAGTTCCGATTTAGTTTTAGAAGCTGTCATTAAAAAAATTTGAGTATATATTTTGCTCTCTTTATTAATCGTAGCGTTTGTATAAAGTTTATTTAAGAAAAAATAAGAAATAAGTTTATTGAAATTAGATCGAGCTAAAAATCTTCTTCTCTCTTCTTCCTTTATTTTTTCATCCATTCCAAGTGTTGGGGAAGTAGCTTATTAATATCATAGCGATCGACGATGGTTTGTCGGGCAGCAGCGCGGATTTTTGCCATTTTAGTAAGATTATCCAAAGCTTCGATAACGCGATCGCTAATTTGTGATGGAGAAAAGAAATCGACGAGTAAACCATTAACTCCATCTTCAATAACTTCTGTTACTGGTGCGGTATCGGAAGCCACGATTAAACATCCAGCAGATAAAGCTTCCAACATCGACCAAGACAGGACAAAAGGACGGGTTAAATATACGTGAACTGAAGAAGCTTGTAATACCTGTAAGTATTCTCCATACGGTAGTAATCCTGTAAAATGTACCCGACTAAGATCTAAAGGAAATTTTTCTAGCATCGCCTCTTTATAGGTTTTATCATCGGGCAAAGACTTACCGTAGGCGACTCGATCTTGCCCGACAATAACAAAATGACATTGGGGTCTTTTTGCTTGCAAAATCGCAATAGTCTCAATTAGTTGGGGAAAACCGCGATAGGGTTCCATGCCTCTGGCTACATAGGTAATAACTTCATCTACTGCCGATAGGTCTAAATTAATTCGCGGTAAAACTAATTTTGCTCCAGGCTGTGGTTGAAAATATTGAATATCGATACCGTCATGATGTACTTTTATCTTGCTGTGATATTCAACGGGAAACTGCAAACGCTGCCAATTAGTAGGGGACAATCCGCGATCGCAACTATATAAATCTATTAATATGGGAGCATTTTTAATTCTAATTCGTGCTTCATCATCGGCATTTATCGGATCGCTAGGGTCAAAACTGGCATCGGAACCATGTGCGCGATAAAACCATTCAAAATAGCAAAGTAGTTTGGTTTGGGGAAAAATATCTTTCATAAATAATGTCGGTCCCCATCCCGAATGACCGTAAACAATATCGGGAATAAATCCTTCGTCTTTGAGTTTTTGAGCGATGCGATATACACCTTGCGCTTCTAAAACCGCACTTTCTAAAGGTCTTACGTAATGATGGGTTTCTGGTCGGACATTACGAGACTTTTCGTAAATTGCCTTAACGACTCCTTGCATTTGTCCTTCGCGGCGATTGGTGCCAAACACGATTTGATGTTTGCCTTCTTTGGCTAGAGCGGCAGCTAAATGACGAAACTGTGCGGGAAAGTTGGGATGGAGAAATAAGATACGCATAACCGAAAAATTTACTATTTACGACCAAATTATTTTAAATAATTAAAATCTGCCAACTATGATAAGAAATTAGTAGTGTTCGATTTTTCGTAAAAGTATGAGTTCCTGGCGCGATCGCTTCAATCATTTTAGCGGCAAAACCCGCTTTGTCGTTTCTCGTCTGTTTATTCATCTGGCAGGACAAGAAATTGCACCATTGCTAGGGGTTTTCAATCAAGTTGCTAGAGAAACAGTAGATGCCGATGGAGATTTGGAAGTTTTAGGTGAAGGATTAGTAACAGTTTGTCAAAATCTTTTACAAATGAATACTTATTGGCAAGCTGCGGGCAATGAAGGAGATGTTTTCTGGAATGAAGGAGATGCTGCTGACTACATTAACGAGTTATTTACCGACTCTGGGCAAAGATATCTTAGTGAAGTAGATTTTACTCAACTACAAGCAGATGAACCTCTATCATTACCAGTAACGAAAAACTTAGTAGTCATATTGGTTGTAGCTTACGAAGGAGAAGTAGCCGACCTGGAAACTAATCTAGCAGACATTGAAGCCTTAGAATACGGGCTCAAAGCCTTAATCGACCTTCACTACCAAGAAAAATTGAGAGCAATTCAAATTCATTTTTCTCCTGCAAAGTTAGGAGACGAACTCAATGACGAACAGTTATTGGTTAATTTTCCCGAATTAGTACCACTTTAGTGTTAAATTAAACTACAAAATTTAATAGTTTGTATTAGCTTCACAAATTTAGTGAAATAATGAACAATATACAGTGTAGTTTCGTCAAAAATACCTAGACAGAAATCTACAAAAAATACCAACACTTACAGTGTGATGAATAATAAACATCTTTACCTGGCAATTGTTACTGGCGCGATCGCTCTGAGTACAACATCCATACAGGCGAAAGAAAGCTACAGTCAAAATACTAGCGACACTATCTTTGTATGTGCCACGGAGATTGAAACGCCTACTATGTTCGCTTTTACTCCTGGAAATGTCAAGCTTACTCCAATAATTAGCTGGCATCAAGAATATCTATTACCAGACCAGTCAGCCACCGAAGTCTGTCAACAAACGGCAACTAAGCTTCAAGAAATTAATCGACAACAAGCAGAGCAAAAACAAGAATATTATCTGAAAACCGAGCTACAAGGAGATCGCTCATTGGTTTGTGCGGTATCAGAAAAAGACGCAACCTGTTCCTCTGATGACAGCGAAGAATTATTTAGCATCAATCCTAACTATGACGCTCCCTGCGTTCTCGACAATCGCGATCCCTTAGAATGTGTCGCTCTCGGTAGAGTTAGAGGTGTTTACAGTAGTATTGATACTCCCTATCAGCCTAGCTGGTGGCCCTGGTAGTTGACACTTCTAATAGTTTTTCTGGCAATCGCGCTTTGCGCGCTGCCTTCGGCAATCGCAAATAAATAATTTATATCGGGCAATAAAGAATATTCCAGAGTCAAAACTATTGGCTATAAATAACATTCACATTCGCTTTTTATAGTCAGGCGAATAAAAAAATCTGTTCGAGATCGAAATGAATGACATATAAAAAAATATTGCTAGGAGGAGTTTGTTTATTAGTTGCTGGTGTTGAATTTATTTTAGCCTTGAATCAGTCAGCTCAAGCTCAAGCAATAAACCAAAATCTCCGAGAGTTAAGAGTAAATAACCTGGATTTAGGCGATCGCCATAACAACCGACAATTACAGCGCAATTTTCCTGTATTAATAGGTATGAAAATAGCTGCCGAGCCACAAGAAACCGAGAATAATAATAGCGAAGGAGTACCAGCTTTACGCCGTCAACCATCAGAAGGAGAAGAGCAGTTTGAACCACAAAGAATACCTTTGCGCGTTCCTACTTTTTCTAACAGGAATTATCGGTCATCTCCTAGCGTTACCATCATTAATCCTTCGGGATATGGTGCTTCTTGGAGAAGTGTTGGTATTGGTGTAGGGTTTCAACAAAGAGCGCGTTTTCGCAGCGAATCGGATGGAGTAATTGGTTTGAGTTTTGGATTGGGAAATCCTCGCGAAAACATTGGCTTACAAGTTGGAGTCAGTCTGGTCGATGTCAGTGCGCCTTTTCGCGATGGTACGTTTAATCTCAAGCTACATCGTCGCTTACCCAGTAATTTTGCTGTGGCAGCTGGAGTTCAGGGAGCGACAACCTGGGGGAATACGGACGGTGGTTCTTCTGTCTATGGAGTTGTTACTAAAAGATTTGCTCTGCGTCAAGATGTAACTAAGCCATTTAGTGAAATTTACACATCTATTGGCGTTGGTGGCGGACAATTTCGTTCGGAATCTGATATCGAAAATGGAGATGAAACTGTAGGTGTGTTTAGCAGCATTGCTGTTAGAGCGATCGAGCCAATCAACATCGTGACCGAATGGACGGGTCAGGATTTAACTGTTGGAACTTCAATAGTTCCGTTCAAAAAGTTGCCAATAGTAATAGTACCTGCCGTTACAGATATCACGGGTTCGGCAGGAGACGGAGCTAGATTTGTAATTGGCGTGGGATATTCTTTCTCGTATTAAGTTTTAAGGTAATTTTATTTTTTAATAAAGTAAAAAAATATGAAGTTATTTCGGCTACTTTTAAATATCAGCATATTTCTTAATTGGTCTTTAATTGCGATCGCTCCAGTTCGTTCTCAATCGGGCAATATGTCGGATGTTACGCTTCCCAATCCAGGTGAAATAGTACCCGAACCAAATACCCCTGAAACGAATTCAGGAGGCGACACCTCAGGCACTCCTCAAGAGCAAGACAACATCGGTAGTGGCGACACCCCAGACGTAGCCGAGACTCCTGTAACTCCCGAGACTCCTGTAACTGAGACTCCCGAGACCCCTGTAACTGAAACTCCCGAGACTCCTGTAACTGAAACACCCGAAACCCCTGTAACTGAAACTCCTGGAACTTCCGAAATCCCTGGAACTCCCGAGACTCCTGTAACTGAAACCCCTGGAACTCCTGTAACTGAAACTCCCGAAACCCCTGTAACTGAAACTCCCGAGACTCCTGTAACTGAAACTCCTGTAACTGAGACTCCCGAGACTCCTGTAACTGAGACTCCTGGAACTTCCGAGACTCCTGTAACTCCCGAGACTCCCGAAACTCCTGTAACTGAAACACCCGAAACCCCTGTAACTGAAACTCCTGCAACTGAGACTCCTGTAACTGAGACTCCTGGAACTGGAACTCCCGAGACCCCTGTAACTGAAACTCCTGGAACTTCCGAGACTCCTGTAACTGAGACTCCCGAGACCCCTGTAACTGAAACTCCTGCAACTGAGACTCCTGTAACTGAGACTCCCGAAACCCCTGGAACTAAAACCCCTGGAACTCCCGAGACTCCTGTAACTGAGACTCCTGAAACCCCTGTAACAGAAACCCCTATAACTGAGACTCCCGAGACTCCTGGAACTAAAACTCCCGAAACCCCTGTAACTGAGACTCCTGGAACTGGAACTCCCGAGACCCCTGTAACTGAAACTCCTGGAACTTCCGAGACTCCTGTAACTGAGACTCCCGAAACCCCTGTAACTGAAACTCCTGGAACTTCCGAGACTCCTGTAACTGAGACTCCCGAAACCCCTG